>CAZKSQ010000011.1:0-18118 GCA_964555555.1 uncultured Candidatus Saccharibacteria bacterium
GCCCAGGCTTTGTGCTCCGTAGGAATTGCTAGTGCCAGTATAATAGTATAGGTTTATAGGAGCATTGGAATCGCCATTTACGGTGATCTGTACCGATCCATTTCCAATCGCCGTTAGAGACAAGGTCGGCGTGATAACGGTCGCATGCACCGCAAAAACCGCCCAACTCGCGAAAATGAGCGCGAATACGCCAATAAAAAAAAGGTTTTTGCTAGTTCTTGTCATATCCTTGAATTATACACGCATTACGTAGAAGTCAATGCGCTTGGTGCGCTACTGGCTAGTCGGCATCAGCTGGTCGCCGCTCAAAACAAAGCTCTTGCTGACGCCCATAGAGGGTTGTGTAGACATCGGCTCGCCCGGATTCCTGTCTGCAAAATTCACGGTTATCTTGCCATTTTGGACTTCTATATTCTGCGGCGCTATCCTGTCGCCCAGCAAGACTGCATTGGTGCCCTTGTATCCGTCCGGAGTATTCACGGCCACTGCAACATAGTAGGATGTGCCAGAGCCTCCAGTCGATTGAGTCAGTATGACGACCTTGTCAGGCAATCCGTCGCCATTCAGGTCAGCAGTCACTTCATCGCCAAAATATTGCGTGATGACCGCCGAAGCGGAGTTGGCAATAGCAACTTCGTCACGGCCATTGACCAAAGCGAAGGTTTGGCCGTCTATCATGTAACTCGCATTTTTTGGATCCGAATTAGCGAAAATTTTTGTGGAAGTATTCTTGAGCTGATCTTTCACAAGCAAGTGCACGCCTGTCAAAACGAGGACCAGGAGGACTGTAGCTATGATTGCCTTTTTCATATGACAATTATACACAACCGGCTACTTCTTTGCCAAGAGAATATAGCTGTTCAAGACCAGCAGTATTATGAGCGCCGTAAGCGATGCGGCTTCCACGCTATTCGTGCCGCGGAAGCCTTCGTCTATGGCATTATGCAGGATCCAAAGGATGAAGAGGGTGTTGCCGGCCAAAGTTATGTAGCGAAGGTTTTTCATCTTTTTTTATGATTTTGCAAGCGCTTGGCCGAAATATTTTCTCCTAACCCTCTCGATGGCGACGCCAACGCCCATAGACAGAAGCCCAGCGAAAAACAGGGTGAGCGGCCAGCCGACCTGGTTTTGGAAATATTCTCCGCCGATCGAGAAAATATATATGACTAGAAATATAGTGCCGATCGCAAGGTACGGAGACGACTTCGTGGGTATACTGCCGAAGATGAATGCTAGGCTCCCTACCAACAACGCTGTCTCATAGAATGGCTTGTGCCCGCCCAGCCCCAAGAAGAATAGCGCTCCCAATATCCATACTGGTGCGACAAGGTCGAACAAGTCCTTGAATCGAGAGCCTTCTTTCAGCTGATAGATCTTTATTTTGCCCAAGACATAAGCGACAAGCAAATAAATGATTCCCACGAAAAAAATGGACCAGCCTGTTATATCTTGCAAATTTGCCATTGAAGTATTTGGCTGAAAAGCCTTCAGAAGGTCACCATTCATGCCCAGCCGTAGTAAGGAGACGAAAACCAAAGCGGCGCCTATGACATAAGGCGCGTGAGCATACTTTGCCTTTGCCCTTGCCCTTTTTTCATAGAATGCGCCTAGAGCGAAATAAGCCAATCCGAATAAGATCAGTATCCACGCAAGACTCGGCTTGTTGCTGAAGCTTTCTGCAAAGATCCTAAAGAAAGATGCTCCCAAGACCAATGCCCCGATGGCATTGGAATATTCTGCCGCCTGACTTTGATCGATCTTTTCGTACAAATTGGCCAACAAGATATACAGCGTACCGATGATCAGGAAGTACCAAGCCATGTCGACTTTCATGAATATGCTTTCGACGCTCATGACCCTTAGGAAATTATAGAAAGCAAACAAGCCCGCAATATGATACATGAATGCCCATACGGGTTTTTTGAAAATGTATCCACAAAGCAAATAAGCTGCGAATGTTATCGACGAAACGGCAAGGTTGAACTCGATTCCGTATGGATTCGTGAAAAGCGAAGATTCCTTGAATGCCACCGTTAGAAATAATGGGAAAAGCAGCGAGCCGACAACCAAAAATACCATGCCTTGATCCTTCTTTGTTCCAGAAAACCACATTTGTGTGCCTACTCCATAGCAAAACAGCGTAGGTATCAAGATCGCAAGTATGCGTCCGCCCGGTCCCCAAGCCGACCAATTGATGCCGACATATATGACTCCTGCCAAGATGACGATCATGCCGCCCAGATACAATAGGACTTGCGCTGCCGAGAGGCTGCTGGCTTTACTATTTATAGCAGGACCATTTTTTGTTCCGGCAGCACTATTAGCGTTGCTAGCGGGAACTGAAGAAACAATAGGATCTTGCCTACTCGGAGCCACGGGCGGCATCGGTATGCCTTTCTTTTGCGCTATGATCTTTGTAGCTTTTTGCGCAGCTTCTTTTATATCCGCATCATTCCAGCCTTGGCCCACAAGCGCAGGACTTATATCTCCTATCGCGTGGCCATCTTCAAAGGTCTTCTGAACATAGTCGACAAGCTCTTTTGTGATCATTTTATTGTTTGTTTATTGCGATACTAGCTCTTTTGATACATATATTGTAACACCGATTTTGGCCGCTTGTTAAGAGCTCCTTATCATCAAATAATGCTTCCTCTTTTCCTTGGGCATCCTTTCTATCGCATATCGGAGCATGGTTCGAGGCATAGTTTTATAATTTTCATCCAAGAATCCTTCAAGAGCCTTTCCCGACTTCTTGCCGAGTTCCCTTAGCATCCAGCCGGTGGCTTTGTGCATGAGATCGTGCTTATCGGTCAATGACAATTTCGCTAACTTCAATGAATCCTCGAAGTCATTGTTCTTGATAAATGCAAATGTCGAGACAATAGCAATCCTCCTATCCCAAACATTCTTTGACTTGATCAACTCATAAAGGATAGACCTGTCATTTTGGACCAGCCAATCGCCTAGGATGTAAGGCGCTGAAGTATCTACCAAATCCCAGTTGTTCAAGCATATCCTATTCTTCAAATAAAAAGCTGCGATCTTTGCCTTTTCTTTTTGGTCCGTCTTTTCGTATTTGAAATTCAATATTTCGAGCGCCGTAAAGCGATGCTCATGGATATCGCTCTCTAGCAATTTCCTGATTTCATTCAAGGACATACCGATATATTTATGTGCAACTTTCCTTTGTGTCGGAACCGTTATGCCGATGAATTTGTCGCCTTCGCCATATTGACCTTTGCCAGTCTTGAAGTAGCGCTGAAGCAAATCCGCCTTGGCTGGATCGGCCAGAGCTTTCAGGTCTTTTATTACCAAAGTCGAATCCATGCGCCAGATTATACAATAAAAACACTTACCAGGACTTCCTAATAAGTGTTCGCCTTGTCCTAAATACCTAGAATTTCTTCAAGATAACGCAGGTTAGGTGTATTTTGATCGTTCATGGAAATATAAAAAGAAACGAACTACCTACTCATATCTCAATGCGTCGATCGGATTCAGCGACGCGGCCCGTCGGGCAGGGAAATAGCCGAAGACAAGGCCGATCAATACCGATACGCCGACCGAGAGAATGACGGAGTAAGCGGTGACCGACGTCGTGAGAAGGCCAGTCAATGTTATGATGTGCGCGATTCCCCAACCGATCGCCACGCCGACGATCCCTCCGGTAAACGTTAACGCGATCGACTCTGCTAGGAACTGCATGCTGATATCTCTGCGCTTGGCACCGATGGCTTTCCGGAGACCGATCTCTTTTGTGCGCTCGGTAACCGTCGTCAGCATCATGTTCATGATGCCTATGCCGCCCACAACGAGCGAGATGGCAGCGATCGATGCAAGTAAATATGTAAGAATCGTCGTTATGCTCGAGAGCGACGATGAAAGGCTAGCCTGGTTTAATATATTGAAATCCTTGTTCGCGGTATCTGTAATATGATGCCGTTTCATGAGGAGGTCCGTGATCCCATTCTGGACTGATGTAAGGTCATTCACGCTATCCACTTCGACAGAGATGCTCGAGACATATTGATTGCCTGTGATCATCTGCTGTGCCGCAGTGATAGGGACATAGACTGTATCATCCGGATTCTGAAATCCCGAGCCTCCTTTTGCCGCCGTAATCCCTGCCACAGTAAAATCTTGGCCTTTGATGCGAACCGTCTCTCCGATCGCCTCTGCTCCCACCCCGAACAGGTCATCGCGCACAGTAGGACCAAGCACGGCGACACGAGCTAGCCTAGTGACATCCTTATCGCTCACGAACGACCCTTCTTGCATGGAAACATTGTGGACTATCGGATAAACAGAAGTGACGCCGACGATAGACACATTCGTGTTAGCGCTCTTGGCGACGACTTGCTGCTGGGAATTCACTTCGGCCGACACATTCGTCACTCCGGATACTTTTTCTAGAATAGCCGCGGCATCGTCCCGAGTCAGACTTTGAGATGATCCCGAGGCACCTGACACCTGGCTTCCAGGGCCACGCGATGCGCCTGGCGATACAGTGAGTAGATTTGAACCAAGCCCAGACACGCTTGAGGTTATAGAATTGCTTGCGCCAGTACCTACCGCAAGCATGATGATCACTGAGGCGATGCCGATAACAATACCAAGAACAGTAAGTCCTGAACGGGACTTATTGCTCAAAAGCGCAGACATTGTTTCTCTGTATAAATTATGTATTGTCATTGGCGATATGTTTGGGGATTATTTTCCGATTGCTATTTTTCTTGTCTTCAATGATCACACCATCTTTTATGTGTATGATCCTATCTGCGTATTGCGCGATATCCGGCTCATGAGTGATGAGAATGATAGTACTACCTTTTTCTTCATTGAGCCTTTGGAAAGTTCCCATGACGATATCGCCTGTTTTTGAATCCAAGTTTCCGGTAGGCTCGTCCGCCATGATGACCGATGGATTGTTGATGAGTGACCTGGCGATAGCCACGCGCTGGATCTGTCCTCCCGAAAGCTCATTCGATTTGTGGTACCAACGGTTCTCGGGAAGTCCTGCCGCCAAAAGCGCCGCTTTGGCGCGCGGTTCATATTCTTTTTCAGAAAGAGCAGAGTATACCAAGGGCAGGAGGACATTTCTCATGACCGTGGTACGGGGCAGCAGGTTGAACGACTGGAATACGAACCCGATTTTTTGCGATCTGATCTCCGATAATTCGTTATCCGAGAATTTTGAAACGTCTTGTTCGTCAAGAAGATACGTTCCCGACGTTGGAGTATCGAGACAACCCAGAATATGCATAAGGGTTGATTTTCCAGAACCGGACGGTCCCATGATGGCCACGAATTCACCATCTTTTACTGTAAAAGATATCCCTTCCAAGGCTTTGGTTTCCGAATCACCTTGGCCGTATGATTTTGTGATGTTTTTAACTTCGATCATTTGAATGTTTACTGGCCTCCTCCAGGCGCTCCAAATAGTCCTCCGCTGGACTTTGCGGCGGCGCCAGTCACCGTGTGAACGATAATGAGGTCGCCTTCTTTGAGGCCTGAAGTAATGACCGTATTTGCGCTGTCCGAATCCCCAACCTGAACCTGGGTAGTCTTAGGCGCAGTGCTTAACGTGATAGTCGCCCCATCTGTCGCATTAGATATGCCATTCAGCGATTGTACCGTCGAATTCGAGCCGACCGTCGACACGGCGGAATTCGGGACGAGCAGCACATCGGAATCTGTGCCGACACTGATTTTTGCCGACACGCTCATACCCGGCTTGATGTCAGGATCGTTGACCCCGATCAAGATCTTCGCGTTGTAGCTTACGACGCCGGATGTGACTGTGCCGATAGTGTCTATCTGCTCCACTGTTCCCGTTGCGGTAACATTAGGCAGTGCGCTAAACGTGATAGATGCTGGATCGCCGATTTTGACGCTTGCGGCATCGACCTCATTCAACGATATCTTGGCAACTCGTTCTACTGTGATGATTGTCGCCACGACTGTCGTGGTATCCACCACATCTCCCGGTGACACATTCACTGCGGCAACCACACCATCAAACGGTGCACGGAGAAAGCTCTGGTCGTATGTCGTCTGGGCTGATTGCAATGCGGCTTCGGCATTATCAAGCTGGGCTTTTGCGATCTGAATATCCTGTGATGTGCTGGGAGTTTGCGTGACGGCCAACTGATCGACGGCGGTCTTGTATGATTGGACCGCTGAATTATAACTGGATTCAGCCGTATTGATCTCGGTAGCAGCGTTGCTAACGGCAGCTACATAGGTATTAATAGCATCCTGTGTCATGCCGGTACCGCCAGTACTAAGACGGCTGACGGCGGAAGATAGCGTGTTGATGAGTTTTTTCGCAGCGGCAATATCATCAGAAACTTCAGAGAGAACATCCTCGCTTGTTGATGATGCGTTGAGAAGCGTGTTCCAACGATTTAGCCTGGTCGACATGTCAAGGCGTGCACTATTTATATCCAATGTCCCCTGACTGGAATCGGTCGTAATGACGAGAGTTGGGTTAGCGCTCGTGTTATTCTGGAAAAGCCCGTTGACCTTGTTCAGAAAAGCGTCTTGGATCTTTAGATAGGCGTCACGGGCGGCGGTTGAAAGAGACAGCTTTGCTGTAGAGACATTTTGTTCAGAAACCGCCAAATTCTGACTGGTGGGCCCGACTTGTGTTTTGTCATAGCTTGCCTCTGCGCTCTCTACGTTTGCCTTTGCCTGGGCAAGCGAAGTCTGGGCGCTGGCATTGTTGATAACCGCTATAAGCTGGCCTTTGGTCACCATGTCGCCCTGCTTCACATCAACTTCCGTGATAGTCGATGCGGATTGAGTCGTTCCTTGCGGCTTGAGATCGACCTGATTTTCAGCCGCTACTTGTCCAGTGCCATTTACGGTAAGCGTAAGGTCACCTCGCTTGACAGCGCCTACGACATATTGAGTGGTTGTTTTGGTGGAAAAAATTGATTTATAGCCAAAATATACGACAACAAGCACGACGAGTATGATGATTGTGGATATCACCTTGTGTGCTTTCACCCATACGAAGACCTTGTTAAAGATATTTTTTATCATGGCGATTTTTTAATTTGATGATTTATAAAATGGCGGCGGCGGAACTACTTGAATCGCTCTTGCTTCAAGTTGGCAAGCATTATCAGGGGAACCGATTGCTACGATAAAGTCGTTAATGTGAAGATCGGACACGCTTGATACCTTATCTTTATTTCTTATCTCGGTTGAGGTTCCAACCACGATCAATTTCTCTATACCATCAGGATCTTTTATGAAAATAGAATCCTGATCAATTTTTGTAATTTGACCGATAGAGCCATGCTGATTCATGTATGAGACCCGTCGAGCGCCTATAACCATGCCAACATTGAGGACAATAAATATGCCGAGAATAATCCCTGTGATGACAATAATTTTTTTTAGCAAGGTTGGTTTTGTTTTCATGAGTCTATGCGTTTATCGGATGAAGCTGCTTGTAATAAGAAGCGTGTTTGAGAGATGACCATAATGAGACGAGAAAGGCAAATAATAGGCCCGCACATACCATAAAGCTTGTGACTGGCATGGTCTCAAGCAACGAGGCACTGAAATCTTGCCAGTAACGTGTCGCAAGCGCGCCATCATAAAATAAGAGCAGGAAAGATTGCATAAAACCTGTTTGGAAAAAACTGTTATACAAGTAGACAACTGCAGGAACAAAAACTATTATAGAAACAACCATTCCCAGCCTTGAAATCAAAAGCACCCTTTTTACCTTTTTTGTTTTAATATGATCTATCGCTCGTATAACCCTTTCATATAGGTCGGGTGGCAACTCACGTGCATCAAGATATTTATATGAGCTATTCTTACCCATGGTTCCTATACAACCAAAAGGGGATTTTTAGTGCACTTATATACTCTTATCAATCAATGGTTCAAGAAAAATCTTTAATTTGATGAGAGCCCTTCTGTAGTCGCTTTGTACGGTATTGATGGACCGGTTGAGCATATTCGCAATCTCTTGGAATGTTAAGCCGCCATCTATTCTCATCGAGAGGATGTTTTGATACTGAGGCGACAGAGTCTTTGTCGCGTCTTTAACATGCTTATCTCTTATCAGTGTATCCATTGCTTCTTCGATTGGAATAATCGACTCATCTGCAATAATATCAAACAAATCTTCGGCAGGGTCATTATCTAGTACTGGCTTCTTCTTTTTTATCCAATTGAGACTGGTGTTTCGTGCAATGGTAAAAATCCAAGCTCTGAAGCTTTTTTGGCGATCAAATTTCTTTATATGTTTCCATACCAGAATAAACACATCTTGGGTTATGTCTTCCGCATCCTGGGACACTTTTGCATATCTGTAGACAAAATTGTATATAGATTTTATATATCGTTGAATAATAAGATTCAGTGCGTCATCTTCTCCGTCCAAATATTTTACGATGATTTCTTCATCTGTGTGTGCCATCATGGCATTAAGTATAACTTCTCAAGACCATTATGACTATTTATAGTTTCAATCGAATCCTCCCGAGGGTACAATCACCGCAGTTAAAGCATCAGGATTATTTGTGCAATCAAGCCAGCAAGCATGGCGAAAGGTTACCTTATCTCCCTCATCGCGCAGACGCAGCCATGCTCCCGATTGATTCAATCGCATGTCGGTATAATCGTCTATATTTATCTTCTCTACTGGCGAGCGCATGCCCTGCCCGGCATTGTTGACCAAGATATCTATGCGGCCAAATTTATTTTTGGCTGCATCCACCATAGCGACAATATCTTTTGGCTTGCGCATATCTGCAACTACAGCAAAAGAACCCTCAATTTCTTTTTCGAGTTCTTTGAGCTTATCTCCCGACCGAGCTGCCAAAACTACCTTCGCACCCTTATTTGCGAGCTCTTTTGCCGTCGCCAAGCCGATGCCAGCTGAGGCACCGGTTATTATAATGACTGAATCTTTTATCTTCATAGAGTATGTACGATTACAAAAAAGATATTGGTGTACAAGCTCTATTGAAATAATACTAGTATATTTTCGCCTTCAATGATATATAATACTCTCATGCCCACTTCCCCATCAAGAAAATCCAATTTCTGGCCATTCGCCGCTATATTCGTCGTTCTCATAGCCGGCGGCATTTACCTTTACCAATGGATGAGCGCCGCTACCGCTCGCATCGACGGCCTCCAAAAGAGCGTCCTAGGCCTAGCTAATAGCCTCGCTTCGACCACTGCAGTACTCCAAAACAACATCAACTTGACCAGCAGCTCTCTCGCTAGCGCGCTGTCAGCCCAGCAGCAGAATGTCGCCGCCATCCAGAGCCAGGTCGGCGGCGTGCAGAACCAGGTCGGCAACCTTTCGGGCACGCTCACCAACATCCAGAAGCTCTCGCAGATAGACCCGGAACTGCTCAAAAAATATTCCAAGGTCTATTTCTTGAGCGACAACTATGCGCCAGCCAACCTTTCCGAAATTCCAGACCAATATAGCTACAGCAGCAGCAAGACTCTCCTTTTCCTGACCCAAGCCTTGCCGCACCTCGAAGCTATGATCAGCGCCGCATCCTCGAGCGGCGTGCAGTTCTACGCTTTCTCTGCTTACAGATCTTTCGCTGAACAAAAAGCGCTAAAGAGCGAGTACCAAGTGACCTATGGCGCCGGCACGGCGAACTCCTTCTCCGCGGACCAAGGCTACTCCGAACACCAGCTGGGCACCGCGACCGACCTCATCGCCCCGGGCCAAGGCGGCGTTCTTGACGGCTTCGACTCTACGACCGCATACAAATGGCTCTTGGCCAATGCCTATATATACGGCTTCGTCCTTTCTTATCCCAAGAACAACAGTTATTACGTCTTCGAGCCTTGGCACTGGCGCTTCGTCGGCGTAAAGCTGGCTACCGACCTCCATAATCAAAACGAGAATTTCTATGATATGGATCAGAGGACGATAGATACCTATCTCATCAACCTATTCGACTAGGACCCGCCATAAAGGTGTATAATAGAGCAAATGATCTCTGTCCTCCTCACATACCTGATCTACTTCGCGGTCGGCTTTGCCCAGGATTTCATCATCACCTTCTATTACCAGGCCATAGCAAAAGAAAAGGCCGCCTCTTCAGCAGCGCTTTCAACGATCATAACGCTGGTCAACATCTTCGTGCTCTATGCGATATTGAATAACGTAGGCCAGCAAGTCGCATCGGTAATCATCGTTTACGCCCTAGGAAACGGCGCGGGGACTTTTACGGTGGTGAAGTGGTTCAAAGGCGGGAAAAGGAAGCGATAAGAAGAATGACTGCAGTTAATTCGCAAACCTGAAAGTTGCTATGCTCTCTTGTATTGGCTTGGTCACGATATTTTCATAATCTTTACCGAAAGCCAAACATTCGTTGTATTTTTGATTCGCTGTCGAATTCAGGTCGGGAGAATTTTCATAGACTCCACAGCCGTTCGAGGTATGCACACCGTAATCTATAGTATAAGCATTCCCATTTCGAATTGTCGTATAAGCATAGTCAGTATAAAGTTGTCCAGCACCTACACCGCCGCCAGAAGTCGTACAGAACTTCGTGCCATTCACCGCAAGCGTGCTGGACGGACTAGGCTTGCCAGAGTCATTCATGACTGGAGAACAGCCATTGCTATCGAGCTTGGCGCTATCAGCGCTTTTGATGCTGGTGCCGACAGTCAGAGAAGCATAGTTGGTCTTGAATTTGATCGGATATTCGAACTTGAAGCCATTATTGCTATAAATGGCCATGCCGGTGGCGGGGTCGGTCTGGAAAGCAGTGGCGCTGTCCCATTTCAAGGAAGAGATGACGCTATCGAATGTACCTTCTGGCACTGCGGCATAATCTGCGCCAATAGAGAGATACGAACCGTTCTGCAATGGGAAAAACGCTTCGGCATGGTAAGACTGGCCATTCACGGCATTGTTATAAAGTAACTCTTTGCCTTGAATGCCGTCTGCAGAAATTTCTTTTGTGTCATAAATATATTTATCATTCGCCTTGAACCTCGCTATCATCTGGCCGAATGATTCATTCATAGCACCGCTACCTGTCGGACTCATATCTTGCTGAATCAATACCATGAGCGGCTGGGTACCGGACGGGCCATTATCAAAGTCGATTGCTCCCAAGCCATTGCCATAAAAGCTTTCCTTGGGGATTCCCCACTCGGGGGGATATTGGAAAGCGATGCCGAAGTTGTCGTAGTAGCCCACTCTAGAACGATCTGCCGTGGGCGCGCTACTGTCCATATAGACGCCCAGACCGATAACGGCCAGAACCAAAACGAGACCGATGATGAGCGCGATGCCGAGGCTTTTTTTCATATGATGAGATTATATGATTGGATTAAGAGCAAGGTTAATTACCTAAGGCACCCTTTTCTTTTTATCGATATACTTATTATCACAACGGCTGCAGCATACTTACGCGATTGCCCTCCGTATCCTCTATCGTGATCCAAAGTCCGACACCAGGTATCATCTGCGGCTCCATGCTGTGGCTTCTCTCCGCATCCATGGAACCCAGGATCTTCCCCCCGGACTTCTTAACTTCCTCCACGGCGCGTTTTATGTCGCTGACCGAGATCACGACAGACGGCGCATGCGAACCGGGACTTTCGGTCTTCTGATAAAAACCGCCGTTGATGGCGCCCGGCGTATTGACCATGCCTTTTGCATCGGTTTCGGCAGTTTGTGCGATGACATAATTGCCCATTTCTTTCCCCATCTGCTGCATCTTCCAGCCAAAAGCGGACTCATAGAACTTCTTCATTCGCTCCCTATCAAAATAACCCATTTCAAAATGTACGACTGGATTCATGTGTTTGTGTGATTATGCGATGCTAATGCTTACAATGCTATGAACATATAATATCATGGTTTGGCTTGTCTTCGGGATTATTCATAGGCTAATTGTATCAAATTGTGCTTGACTTGTTGAATATTATTTTGCTAGAATACTTGTATTACGACGAAAAGGGGTCCGAAAGGTTAATTACCTAAGGCACCCTTTTCTTTTTGCCCGGATCGGTCTTTATCTTGCCGATCTTGCTCCTAACGTCCATATCATCCAGGTAAGCAAAATATTTGAGCAATATTTTTTTGTTTTCATTTTTTGCGGCCATAAAATAATTCTAGCAACAGAACATGTCGATGCTGTAGGCTACTTAAAGCCTAATTTATCATTGGTCTATTTTTTAGCGTCCACTCTTTAACTGCCCTTTTTCTATTTTCCATAAAATATGTGGTCGGTATTTCAGGATGACGAATTAGAAATTCGGCATAATTGCAACCGCGACAGGCAAAAGTGATTCTTTCTGGTCTGTATGTAACATGATAAACAGTTTTTGTATATTCATCTTCATACATATTTTTGCATATCGGGCATATTTCATTTTTTCCATTGAATTTATTGGACATGTGAGAAAATATTTTACTGTTATTGGATTCTAGCATTATTTATATGTCTACAACTAATAACAGTAAGAATATCGAAAACAATCCAATTAGTATTCCCAAGCCAACACTTGTCAATGTGCCGAGCAAATATTTATAGAATAAAATTCTACCAGTAATAGGATTATCCCAATACCTGAACGTACCCAAAGATTTGATCGTAAACCAGCCACCCATGCATTCTAATAACAGTTTCAGGTCATCGCTTATCGATTTTAAATCGAACCACAAATGCGGTTTATAAAATACAAGAAATGTTATTACCGAGAAAATGATGAACTCACAATGTCCAATACGTTTTCTAAGAATTTTAATTTGTCCTTCGTCGTCTAATGCCATATACATTCTGTGATTAACAGTCGCTTCTTCTATTAACTTCAATCCATCACTATCAGTTCCTGAAGCAGTTTCTTTATCTTTAAATTTACGAATAGCCTCTGATATCGTACTTGGGCTAACAAGAAAAAATTTATCGGAAATACAGTTGTATAGATCACAACAATTACACGATACCGCTATCAATAAGGTTATTAAAATCCCAATAATCATAGCTGGCCGTGTGGTTCGACGCTGGAACCATTTTATCAGGATTTATCAGTTAATAAATCTAAAACTCCACTTAATCCAGTAATTAGAAAAGGAACTGCTACAGTTAACCATGCCAATCCTATGATGAGATTATTAGATTCAATAGTAAGTAATGTTTCCGGTGGGGAAATTGATATCTTATTATTAAATGAATAACTTTTTGGATTTCCTGTTTTGGTAGATACTATTACTTGAATAGGAAAATTTCCACTGGTATGATAGGTAATTGATTTTTCACCAAAGAATTTCGGGCAAAGATATACGGTTCGACCTTCACACTCTGCAATGATTTGATTTGCAGTACTGGAAGCAGATGCTCTTTGGATTTCTTTTGTCCAATCTAGTGGAGAGGTAGTAGAAGTTATATTTGGACTATAATATTCCTCTGCTCCAATTAAATTAACTTCATACCCAGTAACGTCTGCTGATGGCGGAGCCATGGATTCTAATTTCACATCAACCGGTCTGTCTGCAATAAATCCATCTTGTGACTCTAAAATTAAATATGCCGGTGGTAAATCATTCGGTAATATTGACTGGTCATAAGGTGGTAAGGGAATTATGTAAGGTACAAGCGTTTTGTGTTCTTTATTTGAAAGATACGAATATCCTTCTTTGCAATATATGAAAATTGCTATGATAATAAAAACTAAAGATAGAAATGCTTTAATTTTTTTGTTACTAAAATATAATTTATATTTTACAAAACACATAAATTCATTTGCTGCCAGACTTGGATTCGAACCAAGATACTCAGATTCAGAGTCTGAGGTCCTACCATTAGACGATCTGGCATTGAGGGTGTGCCTTGCAGAATAACGCAAAAATTGTTATAAGACAATATAAGAATATGCGTTATTTCATCGGCAACATCATTCGCGGCGAGGCAGCCGAATACTACAAAGCTACTTGCGCCGAGCTAGCCAGCCATTACGGCATCGAGGATGTCTCCGCCATCGTGCCTCCGCATATCACCGTAAAGTCCGGCTTCGACAGGAATAGTATCGACGCCGTGGATGATGCCATATCGCTCATCACCGAGGCGCCAGCCATACCGCTTTCTATTTCCCGGTGGAACCATTTCACCACCCGCACCATATTCCTGGAAGCCGAAAGCACGCCAAAAGAGCTCAAGGATTATGTGACGAGCGTGCTCATGAAGACCAAGGAGCTGGGCCTGCCATTCGTCCCGCAGGAAGACGACTTCAGGGTGCGCATGTCCATAGCGAGGTTCCTGAAGCCTTTCCAATACGATGAGATCTGGAAATATCTTTCATCCATTCCCGCGCCAGAGTTCGATATCGCTTTCGACAATCTGACGATATTCACCAAAGAAAAAAGAGAGGATAAGGCGTGGAAGGTGCTCAAGACTTTTCCGCTCACTGGAAAAAGATAATTTTATAAATTCAATAACTAAAGGCCTTTAGGCACTCCCTCCTCGCGACGACGAAGTCTCCCCGTCGTCAAGCTCCGTGGAGACTTGTCGCTCGCTCGACGGTCGTGCCACTGCAAATCTTTAGTTATTGATTATTTAGGATCACAGCCTCTTTTTTTTCCAAGATACTTATTACTTCAGACTTTGCATTCGTATCATTTGCAATCGATTCCTCTTCCTTCGCTTCTGCTTTCATTCCCCTTTCTGCGAACCTTGCCTTCGCCGCTTTTACAAACCCTGTGAACAAAGGATGCGGCGACAACGGCCTGGCGAGGAATTCTGGGTGGAACTGCGTGCCCAAGAAGAAAGGATGCTGTTCCCGAGGCAATTCCGCTATCTCCATGAGTGTGCCGTCAGGCGAGCGACCCGAGAAAACCAGTCCGCCTTTTTCCAGTTTTTGCACATATTTGGGATTGACCTCATAACGGTGCCTGTGACGCTCCTGTATCGTCTGGGCCGGTGCCACCTCTATTTTGCCATCTTTGAGCTTGCTGCTCTTACTTTTGAGCCCGTTTTTTAACTTCTCATTTTGCACTTTGAACTTCGCGCTATAATACGCTTCGTTAGCTATAGTTCCCCTGCTCAACTTCGCCGGATAAACTCCCAGCCTCATCGATGCCCCATAATTCCCGTCTGCCAATTTCTTCTTTTGGTCGGGCATGATGTCGATGACCAAGTGCGGGGATTTGGGATTGATCTCTGCTGTATGCGCGCCAGTAAGTCCCAAGACATTCCTGGCAAACTCAATCGTCATAAGCTGCATGCCATAGCACAAACCGAAATAAGGGATCTTATTCTCGCGGGCGTATCGGATGACGTTCAGTTTTCCTTCTATGCCAGATTCGCCGAAGCCGCCAGGGACGATAATGCCGTCGTATTGGTCGAGTTGTGCGAAGGGCGATTGCTTCTTCACTGCCCCGGATTCGCCGGCCATCGCCGACACGTTCGCTCCGCGAGCCCCTAATCGCTCCGCTCCGCTAAGGCTAGCTCCGCGAAGTGTCGGCTCGACCGCCGGACCCGAAGCTAAAGCATTTTTCCCTTCAAAGTCACGAGAATTAACTGTACTAATTATCGCTTTCACCCCAGCTTCATAGGCCGAGAATTTGATGGCTTCTAGGACGGAAATGTATGCATCGGAAAGGATGAAATCACCAGTGTTGAAATATTTGCCGACGATGGCGATGCGCACTTTCTTGTCGCCGTGATTTTTGATGCCTTTGGCCATTTTCTTCCATTCTGCGAACAATTCGTTGGGCTTCGTGACTTCTAGTCCCAAGGCATTCAGGAGCAAAACGCCCATGCGGTCATTCTCAAAATTGACAGGCACGTCATATATGCTTTCTATGTCCGGCGCGGAAATGACTCTTTCCACGGGAAGGTTGCATGAAATGGCGATCTTCTCTTTCCTTTTGTGGTCGAGCGGGGTCGAAGCGCGCGCGATGATGAAGTCGGTATTGATGCCATAAGAAGCGAGCTGCCTTGCGGCGTTCTGCGTCGGCCGTGATTTCATTTCGCCGAGATTGCCTGGCGTCGGCAGATAGCTGACCATGATGAAGAGCACATCATTGGGGTGGCGCATCTTGAGGACGCGCGCGGCTTCGATGAACATCACGTTTTGATAGTCGCCGATGGTGCCGCCGATCTCAATTATAGAAATGTCTGATTTGTTGACCTTAGCGGCATTCTCGAAACGATGGACGATCTCATCGCGAATATGAGGGATGGCTTCTACGCATTTGCCGCCGAACTGGAGCGCCCTTTCCTTTTCTATGACATGCTTATAGACCATTCCGCTGGTGATATAGTCATCCGCTGTGAGGTCACGTCCCAAAAACCTCTCGTAGTTGCCCATATCCTGATCCGTTTCCAAGCCGCTATTCAAAACAAAAACCTCACCATGCTCGGTGGGGTTCATGGTGCCGGCGTCGACATTCAAGTAAGGATCGACTTTGACAAGGTTGACGCGATAATTCTTGGCGGAGAGCAATGTGCCGATCGAAGAGGTTGCGATACCCTTGCCGACGCCTGACATCACTCCGCCGATGACAAAAATATATTTATGATGCGCTTTTGGTTTCCTAGATTGAGGTTTCTGCCGAACGGAAATCTTTTTCATAAAATAAAGTATACAATAACCAATTACCAAGATACAATGACCAAACAAATTACAATAAACAATGACAAAATATTCAAACCCATGCGCTTTGACCTCGAAAAAAGAACTACCGAATTTGCCAAACGCGTTATTCGCATGTGTAAAGTCGTGCCTAAGGATGCAATAAATTACAGGTTAGTAAGTCAAGTCGTCTCATCGGCCGGCTCGATCGGAGCCAATTACAGAGAAGCTAACGACGCTCTTAGCAAAAAAGATTTCGTGTTGAGAATGAAAATTTCGCGAAAGGAAGCGAAGGAATGTATACACTGGCTAGAATTGGTCTCTGAAGCCAACGAGAGTTTGTCAAAGAGAATGCAATCACTGATTCAAGAAGCAAATGAGATAAAGAATGTCTTGTCGGCAATAATTACCAAGAGCCAATAACATGAGAAATAACCAATAACCAAGATACAATAACCAAACAATATTCAATGACCAATAATCAAACTCGCGCGATCGTTTAGGGTATTGGTTATTGGAATTTGATTATTGTTTGGTTATTGTATCTTGGTTATTGGTTATTACACCCGTAGATACCTCCTCGCCGCCACATAGCTCGACAATCCGCCGAGAATGATGCCAGCGCTCATGATGATGACCGTTATCTGGATCAGGTTGTCGAAGAAGTAGGTCGACAGCACATTCACGACCAGCTCGAAGTTCGAAGCTACATCTACGCCAGCAAGGCGCAAGATGATGGCGTCGCTCCAGTATGCGAATGCGCCCATTAGGCAGAGCGTGATCGCGCCAGAGACGATGCCATACATGATGCCCGAGACGAAGAACGGCCCCCGCACATAGATATTGCTGGCACCCACCAGCTTCATGACCGAGATCTCGTCCTTGGCGGTGAAGATGATGAGACGTATGGTATTCCAAATGATCACGATGGCGATCAGCACGAATATGACTGCCAAGATAAGACCGATCTGCTCCACCATGGGAATGATATTGCTCAAACGGTCGATGATCAGCTTATTTTCCTGATAATTGATCTTGGCGATAATCGGAGTGCCAGTGGCATCCGCCGGATTTTTGGTCTGCAGATAGTCGGCGATGGCGCCATATTGGCCGGGATCCTTGGCTTTGATATTGAGCGAGGCCGGAAATGGATTGTCGCCGATCTCGGTCAAGCCCTGCATGATGAGAGTATTGTTCTGCCATTTGTCCTTGAAGTTGGAAAGCGCCTGATCGCGCGAGATATAGCTGGTCGAGGCTACCTCCGGCAAGCTATTGATGTCGGTTTGGAGCGAAATAATGTCCGGCTCCGCGGCAGTCAGGCTAAAATAGACGTTGATATCCACCTTGTCTTTGACATCCGCGAGCAATGACCTGGCAAAGGCGGTGCCGAAGATGAGCGCCCCAAATGAGCAAAGCGAGAGCGTGATCACCACAACAGCGGCAAAAGAAAGGAAGCCGTTTCGCCAAAAATTGACGAATCCGGAGCGGATGATGCGCCTGAAGTTAGTTAGTATCATTCAATGATTATAGC
>CAZKSQ010000012.1:0-17733 GCA_964555555.1 uncultured Candidatus Saccharibacteria bacterium
AGCTAAGATAACAACGATCGGATTGATGCCGACAATCTTGCGAACGACTAATGGATAGAAGATCTGGCTTTCGACCTGATAGATAATTATATAAATAGCCAAGAGCAAGAAACCCGTGCCGACTCCCCTCTCGGCAAAAGCTACCATTAGCGGAGGGATGGAAGAAATGATAGGACCGAAGACCGGGATAATCTCGAAAAGTCCGGCGAGCACAGACAAAGCCAGAGCATAAGGAATGCCGACGATCTTGAGCGTGAGATAGACCAGGACACCGATGATGATGCCCAAGACAATCTGGCCTTGCAACCAAAAACCGATCTTCCTTTGCGAACGCTTCCAAAGGCCGATGATATAGTCATGCTTCTTGACCGGAGTAATGACCCGCAGGAAATCAGCGACGCCTTCTTCTTGGACCGAAAAGTAGAAGGCCAGGACTACTATGACTATGAAGCTGAAAGCGCCGCCAAAGAGCACGCTCGCTGTATGGAATGCGCCAGCGGAAGTGCCGATGACGAAAGTTTGGATGCTATTTACAAAATCCGCTATAGATATCGACTGGCCGCTCATGAAGCTCGACGCCGAGCCTATATTGATGCCAATATTCCGGATGGGGCTCAAAAAGTCGTCAGCCGTTATGGTTCCCGGCAATGAAGCTAGGAAATTACCAACATCGCTCACCACCATCGGCAGGAAGTAGACCAAGATGCCTGCCATGAGGGCTATGATGATGAGATACATCAAGATGACCGACAAAAGCCTGGGAAAATGGAGATAATGGCGCAGACGGCGCACTATGGGCTCTATAGAGGAAGCGATGACTACGGCCGCAAGCACGATCATCACTATATCGAACATGTAATAGATAGCGACGATGAGGAGAGCTATCAGAAAAAAGCGGACTATAGTTCCTGTGCTTATCGAAATCCTATTGCCTCCTAATAGCTCTGGCATGGCTCCAGTATAGCGCTAATCTCCTAGAATTTGAAATAGCTCTTGAAGGAAGAGTCGTCCTTGAATTTGCCTATAATAGCCATGTTCAGCTTTTCATTCACGAATATATCCTGTGCCAATTTTTGCACTTGCTTGGCAGTAACCTTCTGGACATCGTCAATGAGCTCTTGAGGAGACTCGATCTTGCCCTTGAGTATCTCCTGTATGCCGCAGAATTCCGCGCGAGCGTCGGAAGTTTCTAGCCCCAGCATGGTCGTACCACTGATATAATCTTTGGCTTTTTTCAATTCTTCTTCTGAAACAATTTCAGTCTTGAGCCTAGCGCATTCGCTCATGATGCCTTTTATGCCGTCTTCGACGCGGGAATTATCCACTCCAGCGGCGATCGTCAGGTCGCCGTGGTCGGTATTGGGATTGTGAGATGCATTGATGTAATAGCAGATGCCCAATTCATCGCGCATCTTGGCGAAAAGCCTCGAGCTCATTCCGCCGCCAAGTATCGTCGAAAGAACTAGCATAGCAGGAATACGATCATCAAATAGAGAAAAGGTCCTCACTCCTATTACCAAATGAGTTTGATCGGTGTCTTTCCAGACCGGCTTTATCGCGGGCTCTTCCTGGCTCTCGGTTACTTTCAACTTAGACTTTCCTTCAATGGTTGGAACCTTTGAAAAAGCTCTTTCGATCTTAACAATAGCTTGCTTTTCATCGATATTGCCCGCAACTATGACCGTCGTGGTGCCGCTCAAATAATGCTCACTGCGATATTTCATCAATTGCTCGCGAGTAAAGGATCGAATATGATCTTCTGTGCCCAATACGCTCCAGCCCGCGGGCTGATCGCCGAGCAGAAGCGCGGTGAACTCTTCCTGGACTTTCCTTTGCGGCAAATCATTATACATCCTGATCTCCTCGATGATAACGCCTTTCTCCTTTTCTATTTCCTGCCCTGGAAAAAGCGGATTCAAATACATGTCAGAGACGATGTCTAATATGGCATCTAAATGTTTTTTGTCAGCCTTGGCGTAGTAGCCGGTCATTTCCTGTGAAGTGAAGGCGTTGTAGCTAGACCCGATGGAATCAAGCTCACGAGAAATATCGATAGCTTTTGGGCGTTTGGGTGTGCCCTTAAAAACCATATGCTCCAGAAAATGTGATAAGCCATTTATCTCTTTCGTCTCGTATTTCGAGCCGGCTTGGACCATGACTAAGACCGTTACAGAGGGATTATCTATCATGGGAACAGTTATGACTCGTAAGCCGTTCTTCAAGGTAGTTTTATGGAATTGCATGACTTCAATTTAACATATGATCATTGGTAAAACAAAAAAAGGAGCCCACATCCGTGAGCTCCCGATACGCGTTATATTTCACCCCAAACACCGCGCATCTCATGGACAATCTAACATGCACTCATTTACCGAGCAAGAGTTTGACCAATTCATCTTCCTTGATCCTTTCCTGCTTTCCCGAATCTCGATCTCGAATCGTAACGCCATTTCCCTTTTCTATTGTCTCAAAATCCACCGTAACGCAGTAAGGAGTGCCGATCTCATCCTGTCTGCGGTACCTCTTGCCAATGTTGCCGTTGTCGTCAAAAGTAGTTGCAGGAATCTCTTTCTTGATCAATTTGAAGATTTCTCGCGCCTTTTCAATCAAAATAGGCTTGTTCTTGAGAAGCGGAAAAACAGCGACTTTATAAGGCGCAATAGCCGGAGACAACTTCAAGAAAACGCGTTTCTCTTTGGCGGCCCCAAACGCATCTTCAGCGGGGTCAGTAGCAGCTCCTGTCAATTCGTCTTCATGATAAGCATCGGAAAGGATTGCCAAGACTGTGCGATCCAAACCGAATGACGGCTCGATAACGTGCGGTACGAATCTTTCTTTGCTCTCTTCATCGTAGTAAGAAAGATCAACTTTGCTAAACTGCGCATGCTGCTTCAAGTCAAAATCTGTGCGATATGCCAAGCCGTAAAGCTCCTTCTTGCCAAAAGGAAAATCGAATTCAAAATCGATGGTGCGCTTGGAGTAATGTGCACGTTCGCCATCCGGCACTTCCAATTCGTGGACTTTCTTGGCATCCAAACCGATATCAGCCGTAAAGGCTTTCATTTCGTATTTCAAATGGTCGAAATGCTTCTGCCACTCCAAATCCTTTATGTCTTTGGGCGGCTTGATGAAATACTCTATCTCCATCTGCTCGAATTCGCGCGAACGGAAAAGGAAATCTCTTGGAGCTATCTCATTACGGAATGCCTTGCCGATCTGCGCCATGCCAAAAGGCAAAGAAGGATGGAATGAATCGATGATGTTCTTGAAGTTTACGAACATTCCCTGCGCCGTTTCAGGACGCAAATATGAAATCGAAGTTGCATCTTCGACTGCACCAACGTGAGTTTTGAACATCATGTTGAATTGGCGAACCTCGCCGAAGGCTCCGCCGCAATCTGGGCATTTCTTTTGATCTTCAAGCTGATCGAGCCGGAAACGGTGGTGGCATTTTTTGCACTCAACCAGTGGATCCGCGAAGCCGCCGACATGCCCTGACGCTTCCCAGACCTGTTTGTTCATGAGAATGGTAGCATCGAAGCCATACACATCGTCTCTGTCTTCGACGAAGCGCTTCCACCAGAGCTTCTTGATATTATTTTTTAGCGCTACTCCCAGCGGCCCATAATCCCACGTACCTGCCAAGCCGCCGTAGATTTCGGAGCCTTGATAGATGAAGCCGCGTCGCTTGCATAAAGACACAATCTTCTCCATGAGTTCTTCATTTTTTGCCATGGGCGTATTCTAGCGGAAAAAACGGCTGTTTGCACGCATAACAAGCATCATTGCGCCACAGTCTCATCGCCGGGCTTGTATGAGGGATCGGTGCTGTATCTGGTAGTCAGGTAGCTTTGCTTGCTTGTCAGAGTAGCAGCTGTAAAATCATCAGTTGCGGTCAGAGCCGCGTCATTGACCAAGGTCGGCACGGAACCGACTTGGTTAACATTCGGCTCCAGCGAGACCTGGAACGAGACTGTCTTTCTTTGGCCGCTATTGGCTGTATATGTGCCTACTGTACCGGCATTCCAAGTGACAGTGCCGCTCTTGGGGTCATACGAGACGTCTTCGGTTGAGGGACTGGCTTGCTTTAGCCACGAGACATACGGAGGCAACGTTGCAGTAACCTGCGCCTTGTCCAAGACATTCGCAGTATTTTCGATAGACCATTCTATGACATAAGTAGTCTTTTGGTCAGCGCGAGGCGGCACCGGCCCAGAATTGGTAAAAACAGTTCCAGAGCGCAATACCGTGCCGGAAAGCGAAGCAGACGAAGATATGCGATCGTTCCGGACGATGATAGCCGAAAGATTGCTGGGCACGCCGGTTTCTTGGGTACGGTTTCCTTTTACGTTCACAGTGAAGGTCAAGGTCGGATTCACGACAGGACGCCCCGGCGTAGAAAGGTCTCGCGGCGTGATGGTGAAAGAGACGTTGCCGCCTTGGCCAGCAGCAACGGAAGAAAGGCTCGGTGTATTTTGCGAATTCCAGATAATCTGATCAGATGAGGACTGGTAATATCCCGATGATGGCTGAACCAAGGTACGATCATATGCCGAACCAGAAAGATTGACGTCTATTTCAGCATTGGAAATAGTCGTGGGCAAGTTATTGAGCCATGAGATAGCGACTTGCACAGGCTGGTTGAACTTGCCTGACGCATCGCCAGCACCCTGATTGTTATCCAAGACTACAGCCATTGTCATGAATGATTTTTGCAGAGCGATATCCTGTTCGGCTGATGTAAACTCCGTACCGACAGCATTGGGATTCGTGGCACTGGCTGATCCGACGCTCCCATGGAAGACTTTGGTGTCCTGGTCTTCTCCCGTGAGTTTGCCGTGGACTGTCACCTTCCTATCGCCGCCAGGCGGTATATCTCCTAGGCGCCAAGTCATCTTGTTGGGCAGCGGCTGCTGGGACGAAGAGAGGTATGTGAAGCCAAAAGGATATGTTGCCGCAAGCAGGATATTTTTGAGCGTATCCGTTGAGTTGGATTTTATATCAAAGGTAATGTCGAATTCTTGGCCAGAACTTATTTCCTTGAATGAGGAAACTGTCAGTGTGACTGGCGAAGAGTTCATCAGCACGTCATAAGTCTGCTCCTTGGTGAACGGAGAAGTGGATCCTTTTACGGTATATTCGACATCCACTATGATCGTTTTTTGTATGTTCTCTTCGCCGAATATGGTAGCGGCTACAGTCTTCTTTACATTTTTTCCAGCCGGGATAGTGCCGAGAGATTCTTGATAAGTCGAAAGTTGCTGGGTCGGATCGGCAACGCTCGTAGCTCCTGGCGGAAATGTAACGGTCATGCCGGCCTGCTGTAAATCTACAGTGTTATTGTTGGTCACGACTATATCGAATGAAACCGGCGAGCCTCCAGGAATGGAAACTGGACCAGTGATTGCGACATTTATATTGTTGGCGGAGATGAGGTTAGACCCATTCAAGAAAAGATAGGTGCCGATACCGACAGCGATGATGCAAAATAGCATGGAGCCTATGAGCAGCTTGGTCAGGAATGACATGGAATAATCTTTGTGTCCGCCCCTTTCAACCTCTTCAAAATGTTCCTGTTCTGCAGGCCTTTCCCATTCGGTCTGCATATTGGAGTTGATGCCGTCGACATGCATCCTTCGCCTCGTCCGCACATCGGGCGCATTTCGCGAATACAATGATTCATTAAGCTGGTCAATGCGGCTTTTTTCTTCTTCTGGGGGCACCGGTATATTCTACTATTTATTGGCCATTATTGAAAATGCCATGAAACTTTATAAATGCGACTCCCTCAATGCCTTGTTGATATGCGTATTCAAGAGCTTTCTTTTTTCTTTTAGCGCTTGAAGTTCCTGCAAGGAAATATCATTCGCTTTTAAATGTGTGTCGAGATCCTTGTCATTGCCGATATATCCCAAGCGAAAAAGCATCCTGGCGACAACCAATGATTCCAGTGTTTCGAGATCGTCGCTTTGAAGATTGGGACCGTTCGAAATGAATCGTGCGCATTCCAATACGCAGTCGAATAATTCCAGATGCGCTTCTTGGCCTTGCAACAATCTTTTTAGAAGCAGAGCGATACGTGCCATTAAATCATTGCTATCATTCAAGCTTATAATGCACTTCGCATCCGTAAGCCGCCAAAATTCCTTGCCTTTTACCAGCGAAAAATCTCCGAAGGAACAGTCTTGAGCGGAATATCGCAACTTCGATTTTTCCAGGCGTATGCCTTGCGCTATAGCCGGGACCAAGCCGATATCGCGTGCGAAAATCTGCAATATCTTACCCGCTTCACCGTAAGGAGCGGACCCGATAATGAAGCCTTTGGTCGTAACGATCGAGTAAGACATTTCCGTTAGAATTTAGAATAGAGAATATAGAATTTAGGTTAAATCGCAAGCTTCAAAGATAGGTCGCCTATTACAACCGCCTCCTTTGATTCAAGATTTTGCTCAAACTTAATATCTTCCAGTAGAGTCGTCTTTTTCAGTTCAGCTTTGAATTTTTCGATGAATTCTTTGGATTTGGCGTCGGCTTCGACTTTCAAAATGACCAAGTCTTTTATCGTAAAGTTTCTTTCTTTTCTTAAGTCCTGGATTGACCTGACCAATTCGCGATATGTTCCTTCCTCTTTTAATTCTGGCGTAATATCTGTATCTAGTTTAATCGGACCTTCTATGTTCGGATCAAATATCACATTTTTTACATTCACCTCATCTTTCAATATTGAGCATAATTCGTTCCAATATTTCGGTTCTTTAACATCATGTTTGATTGATAGAGATTTCAACGGCTGCCTTATATTAATCTTTACAGTATTTCTCTGCATAAGAGCCATCGTTGAAAACGACCTGACAAATGACATTCCTGCCAAAACATATTCATCAGCCTTCCCCGCTTCCGGCCAATCTTCCAAATGCACGCTTTCCATTTCTCCGCCGACTTCCCTGTAAATATGGTCGGCCAAGAAAGGCGTGAATGGCGCCATAACTTTCGCCAGCGTCAAAAGAACGTGCTTGGTCGTTGCGAGCGCGGCATCCTTGTCGGTTTCATCATCGCCTTTGAACCGGTCGCGCGACCTCCTCAAATACCATTGAGAAAGATCTGCGATGAATTCCTTTACGGCCCTCGTTGGCTCAAAGAATTTGTAGCTATCCAGCCCTTCTGTGACGATGCTGGTCAATTGATTTAATCTCGACATAATCCATAGATCCAGCACATTCTGCGATTCAGATTCTGAACTTTGAGTTTTGACATTGCCGCCTTCGTACAATTGATAGAATGCCAGCACATTCAAGGTAAGGTTGAAGACTTTCTTGACTATCTCATCCACAGTCTTCTCGTCGAAGTTTTTGGAGTCCCCCGGCTGGTTGACCGAATACATCCAGAAGCGCAATGCGTCCGCGCCATATTTGTCCATGAGCATGAACGGGTCGACGATATTGCCGAGCGACTTGCTCATCTTCTTGCCTTCCAAGTCCAATATGTGCCCCAAGCAAATGACGTTGCTATACGCCTTGCCGTTGCCCATTAACACACCAATAGCGTGAAGCGTGTAGAACCATCCGCGCGTCTGATCGATAGCCTCGGAAATAAAGTCCGCAGGATAGCCTTCCTTGTCTATATATTTTTTATTCTCAAAAGGATAATGGTCCTCGGCGAAAGGCATGGATCCGGAATCGAACCAGACGTCCATGACTTCCTTCACCCTGTTCATTTTGCCGCCACAACCACAGGGCAGCTTAACTTCATCTATATAAGGCTTATGCAGATCCAGCTCATACTCGTGATTGTGCGGAATGACCTTGAAATCTAGCTTGCGCAAATCGGCATTCTTGAAACCGCTCTCCTCTATGCTCATTTGCAAGATTTGGTCCCGATCCAATCCTCGTGCAGCCGTGATCATCAGGTATGCAGGCACTTCATGGGTAACGATCAGGATATTCTTATCTTTATATTTATCCTCCAGTTCATAGAGCACGTCTCCCGCTCTTTTTTTGATATTAGAATAATTCTCTCCCGCTTCTGGCCACCTATCAAAGCGTTCCGCATGAGGAAAGCCGTCTATCAATTCGCCTATCGGTTTACCATCCAAAACACCCATGTCGAATTCATGCAAGCGCTCTTCAGTGATAATCGAATCATCGCCCAGCCCGAGCTTCTCGGCCATTATCTTTGCCGTTTCTTGCGTCCTTGCCAAAGGCGAAACTACTATGAGATCGAGTCTCTTGCCCTTCAGCTCTTTCTTGAATTTATCGCCTTCGTCAGCGACTTGTTTCTTGCCAAGCTCGGTCAGATGGAATCGATTGCGATCTTTGTTATTGAGAACGCCCTGCACATTGTTCTCCGCTTCGCCGTGGCGCATGACGTAGTATTCATTCCGTGGCTCAATGGCGATATCGGATATAGATCCGACGACTTTTATCTTGTGGCATTTTTCGCAAGACCATATCGGAAGCGGCGTGCCCCAATAGCGCTCACGGGATATCGCCCAATCTTTCACTTCTCGCAGCCACTCGCCAAAGCGGCCTTCTTTGATATATTCCGGCTCCCAGTTGATATGCTCATTTTCCTTGACCAGCTTGTGCCGCAATTCAGACATTCTGATATACCAAGAATCGCGCGCATAATAAATAAGAGGCGTATGGCAGCGCCAGCAAAAGGGATAGCTGTGCTCATACTTTTCCTTGTCGAACAATAGGCTTGCCGGCTGCCTATGCGCCAGATCTTTTATTATTTCCACATCAGTATCCGGATCCTTCACGAACTTCCCCGCCAAGAATCCCGTCTCTTTCTTGAAAGTACCGTCCTCATTGACGATATGATATTTCGGCAAGCCAACCTTGGTGCCCAATTCAAAGTCGTCCTGGCCATACATTACCGCAGTATGAACTATTCCTGTTCCATCGGTAGTTGTGACGAAATCAGCGGCGTAAACTTTGTAAGCATTCTTCAGCTTTTCCTTTTCAGCGCCTGTTATATTTTCCGCCAAGAAGGGGTAAAGCGGCTCGTATTCCAGTCCCACAAGATCTTTGCCATGCATTTCTTTTATAATAGTAAACTGGTCATTGGCAAAAACTTTTGGCAATCTCTCTTTGGCAAGAATAAAGCGCACCGGAGCTCCATTGCCCTGATCCTTCTTTTCTATTTCCACATATGCGATCTTCGGATTGACCGCCAACCCCACATTTCCTGGCAATGTCCAAGGCGTAGTCGTCCAAGCCAAAAGATAGGTGTTTGGAGTGCCATCTTTTTGATCCTGGATTTCCGCCTTCGCTGGAATGACAAGCTTGAACTTCACCGTCACTGCCAAATCCTTCACATCCTCATATCCCTGCGCCAACTCATGGGATGAAAGCGCCGTGCCGCACCTCGGGCACCAAGGCACTACTTTGTAGTCTTTGTATAATAAGCCCTGTTCGCTGACTGTTTTTATGACATTCCAAACCGATTCGATGTAGTATGGCTTATAAGTGATATAAGGATTCTTCAGATCCACCCAGTAACCCATCCTATCAGTGAATTGTTCCCATTCATGGACATATTGCCAAACGCTTTCCTTGCATTTTTCATTGAATTTTTCCACGCCATAAGCTTCGATCTCTTTCTTGGATTTAATACCCAGAGCTTTTTCGACTTGCAGTTCGACCGGAAGACCGTGCGTGTCCCAACCGCCCTTTCTGCGCACATAAAAACCGCGCATGGTTTTATAACGAGGAATAGCATCCTTGAAGGCACGCGCTTCCAGATGATGAATGCCTGGATGACCATTGGCTGTGGGCGGACCCTCGTAAAAGATGAACTTCTTGCCTGATTTTTGGTTTTTCTCCAATGACTTCTGGAAAATATCATTCTTCCGCCAAAAATCCAGCACCTTTTCCTCCCTTTCGGCGTGAGCAGTCTTCTTTTTTTGAGCGCTTTCATCCATAAAATAAGTAAGCGTATTCTAGCATTTTTTGCGCTTTTGGGAATAAAAAGCGCAGCACAAGTGAATGCTGCGCGTTTTGCTCGCAAGAGATCGCGTTAACACAAGTCATGCCAGACCGATCGACGCTCATCTGTAGAAGCGGTGAAGGCAATTTACCATCGATTCGAACAATCGACCCCAAGGCTGGTTAAAATTGTTCGGTGCGCCCTGCAACGGGCCCATGTTAATGCCGGCCGTGAAGTTCAATTCTTGCACTCCCGACACATGCTCGATGGCCTGTAACATAAAGTGAACATGATCAGCTTTACCAGCCTTCGCTGTTGGAGTAAAAACCGTCAGGATGATTTCATTCCTCACGGATACGAGAGGATCTGGTACTGGAACTTGCAGTTTGAGCCAGTACTCATTATCTCCAGCAAACTTTTTCTTTACAGGAGACATGCAGCTTATGCCCGGCGACATGGGTAAATTTGCAGTGAGATGATAATCGCCTACACTTGCAAACTCTTTGTAGACTTCTTTCAAGGCTTCAATACCGCTCAATGTATCGGTCATACTACCTCTGGTTAGGGGTTAATCTGCCAACAGACTATCACTATTACAAAAAACTACAACACCTATCTTTTATTTACATCCTCTCTGGGACCTTTATTCCCAGAAGCCATAGTCCATCAGTGATCGTCTTCAGAAATGCCTCCGTCAAAGCCACATAATATGGCGACATCGGATCTTTTTTATCTACAATTATCTGCTTGGCATAGAAGCTATTGAATTCCCCCGCCAGATTTATCAGGTAGTTAGCGATCAATTGCGGCGCAAATTCTACACGCGCCCTTTCCGCAATGTCAGGCAATCGGACGATCAGTTTCTCCAGTAGCGTAACCTTTTCTGGAAAACCAAAAGCTTCGCCTTCCTTAACTTTTTCACTTTTCACTTCAACTTTGGACTTTGAATTTTGAACTTTGAACTTGATCGCCTCGACCCCTTCTTTCTCCGCCTTCTCCAATATCGACTTTGCTCTCACAGCCGAGTATTGGAGATATGGCCCGGAATCGCCCTCAAAAGAAATAGATTTGGCAGAATCGAAAATGACATCACTGCCCACAGACTGGCGAAGGACAGTATATTTGATGGCTGCTATTGCCACCATGTCCGCAATAGCATCGAGCTCGTCCGGCTTGAAAGGTGCGGAACCCTCTTTCACATGCTTCATCTTTTCGAGGACCATGCCCTTGATCTCATCTATGAGTGACGAAGCCGGAACAACATTGCCCATTCGCGAAGACATTTTGCCAGAAGCAAAGCGCATGAGGCCGTGGCTCATATGCTTGGTCTTCGAGGCAATATTCTGGTCTATAAGTTCGAAGACTTTCAACAGCACCTTGAAGTAATCGCTCTGCTCATTGCCGGTAATGATGATCGATTGCACCAAGTCTGGATACAGCTTGAATTTCTCTGTGTTCAAACCAAGCTCTTTGGTCTCATAGGTCGGCAAACCCTTGGAAGTAATGAAGACGCGAGTATGGAGCCCATAGTTCTCGCCCTTGAATACGATAGCTCCATCGCTTTTTTCGAAGATGCCCTTTCCCATATGCTCCATGACTATAGGCTCGCCATTCCGACCCTCCGTGCCTTCGAAGAAATAATTGTCGAATTTGGTGCCCAGCCTCTTGTACATCGCCTCGAAGCTTTCCAGGCTCTCTTTCCTGCCGCGCTCATAGATAGCGTTGATTTCGGGATCGCTTTTGTCATAAACCTTTTTGTTGATCGATTCTATCTCTTTCTTGGCTATATCATCCGTATCATAGGCTTGCGCGCCCAAAGCATATGCTTTGCCCCAAAAAGCAACTGGATTCGATACTTCGATTTGCGACTCGTGCATCGCTCCCCAAATAGCTTTTGCCACATGCGGACCAACATCGCCCTGCCAGTTGGCCCGGATGACCTTGGTGCCGCCATATTCGATGAGCCTGGAAATGCTTTCGCCGATAGCGTTGGACATCAGGTGGCCTATGTGGAATTCCTTGAAAGGGTTTGCATCCGTGAACTCGACCATGACTTGATCATTTTGTGTTCCCCCTCTCCTCGTTGAGGAGAGGGTCGGGGTGAAGTCTGATCGATGATTTGCATTATCAATCACCTGCTTCGCAAAATATTCAACATTTATAGAAAAATTAATGAAGCCTGCGCCCGCAATGCTTACTTCTTTCACACATTCCGGCATTTCGTTCTTGAATTCAAGGACGATCTTCTCTGCCAGTTCGCGCGGGCTAGTCTTCAGCTTTTTGGCATTGACCATGGCAGTGTTGGTCGAAAAATCGCCATGAGAAACGTCTTCCGGATACTCCAAGGCAGCAGCTTGCTCATCTATGCCCAGAGCCTTCAAGCTTTGCTTCAAATGTTCTAGTATTTCCGCTTTCATGCTGGTCAATTGTAGCAAAAATTTGACAAATGTACCAATTGGGCTTATGATGTTGCCAGATTTCGATTTCGAGGTTGTGGAGACTCCGGAGCGTTTTCGAGCTCGTAGAGAAGTCCTGGTTCCTCTCTCACCCACGATAGCGCTCAACCTCGAAGCTTGTACGCGCAAGTATTATGTCTCCCCTTTTCACTGGTATAGTTGCGAGCAACGCATCTGGCTCAAACCGGGCGTGAGACCCAAGCTCATGCAGAAAAGGTCCTTTAGCGGCCCGTTTCATGATCACGCGTAACATTCATGAGGCCGGTCGTGACGAGTGTGTGGTCTGTCCGAGACCACACACTTTTTTATTTGCTTACTTTTTCTTTAGAATAGCGTCGATTCTCCCAGCGATCTTTACAAAATCTTTTTCTTTGCTGCCGCGCGTGGTCTCTGCGGCAGTGCCTAGGCGCATGCCGGAAGGATCTGCCGGCGGACGCATGTCAAAAGGAATAGCATTTTTGTTCACGATAATCCCCTGCTTTTCCAAGCGTTCACTCGCTTCTTTACCGGTAATTCCACATGCGCCTTTTTCATTTTTCTTGCCGCCATTCCAGGTATCGACGAGTATCAGATGAGAATCTGTTCCGCCAGAGATAAGGCGCCAGCCGCGCTTGTGCAATTCATTGGCCAAGACCGCGGCATTGGCTATTATCTGCTTGGCATATTTCTTGAAAGCGGGAGAGTCTGCTTCTTTGAGCGCAACTGCCACAGCGGCAATCTGGTTGATATGTGGTCCGCCTTGAAGCCCTGGAAAAACCGCGCGATCTATCTTCTTGTCCATTTCACGGCTGTCTTTCTTCACGAATATCAAGGCCGCGCGCGGGCCTCGCAAGGTTTTGTGCGTGGTCGTCGTCACGACATCAGCCGTATCAAAAGGCGAAGGATACACTCCACCGGCAACCAAGCCGGCAATGTGCGACATATCTACCATCAAGAGCGATTCGGAAGCGTTGGCAACATCCCTCATGCGCTGCCAATCTATGATGCGAGGATAGGCTGTGTAGCCAGAAACGATGATAGCCGGCCGCTCCTTGGTAGCCACATCGCGCAGCTGGTCATAGTTGATGAGTTCAGTCGTAGCATCGACTCCATACGGCACCTGCGTCCAGAATTTTCCTGTAGCAGACACCTTATGCCCATGGGTGAGATGCCCTCCTTGATCGAGTGACATGCCCATGATCTTTGCCTTTTCTGTGCCAATCGTCCCTGGCCCAATGAGAGCTGTATAAACCGCAAAATTTGCAGGTGAGCCAGATAGCGGCTGGACGTTCACGTGCCAATCTTTGGGATCCAGATGGAATAATTTCAGCGCCCTATCGATGCAGAGCTGCTCTATCTTGTCTACGATATCATTGCCGCCGTAATAGCGCTTGCCCGGATAGCCTTCGGCGTACTTGTTGGTCAATTCCGAACCTAGGGCTTCGAGCACATCCTTGGAGACATAATTTTCCGAAGCGATCAGATTGATGACTTTCTTTTGCCTCTTCTTTTCCGCCTCTATGAGTTTTTTTATTTGTACGTCTTTCATGGCTAGAATCGTAGCATCATATTATATGAAAAGAAAAGAGGCCGCCCAATTGCGGGGGCGACCTCCAGGAGGAACAAAGTGTTCTGAAAATGCTAATTAAACGGAACACTCCGTCCAAAATCGATATAAACATTAACTGTCAAGAAAGAGTGGGACCGCCGTTAGATGCACACCGGCGGCCCCTGGCTCACGCAAGTGCAAATAATCGATCTGCACTCCGAGTTTCTTCATCTACAGGATGGAGAAATAGGCCGGACAGCACCACAGGTGACGACGGCAAAAGGAAGGATAAAAACCGTCTCCGTATGACAGGTGCTGCCGGCTAAGCTAGCCCAAAGCGCCATTTCCTTTTGTAGATTCTCAAGCTCTGCCAGAATAGTACACTGGATGGCCAAAAAGGCAAGTTCTTGTGCACAGGATATCAACAGGTTGTTAGATTTAAAGACTCCTACTTCTTGGCTTTTCCTGTAAAAGATTTCCTATCTTTTTCATCGAAACCTCCAGCAACAGTCATTTTTGCTTTCAAAAATGTGTGTGGTTCATACCCTTCTAGGGTAACCATTTCTGGCCTGAAGCTATCCAAATCTTTGATCTGGTCGCTCAAGACGAGCTTGGGAAATTTTTTCGGCTCCCTCGTGAGCTGTTCCTTTACTTGATCAAAATGGTCCTGATAGATATGAGCATCACCCAAAGTATGTATGAATTCCCCAGGTTCGTAACCTGCGATTTTCGCGATAATCATAGTTAGAGCGCTATAACTTGCGATGTTAAACGGAACACCCAGAAACATATCGCAGCTTCTTTGATACAAGAGGCACGATAGCTTATTGCCCGAAACGTTAAAATGGAAAAGAATATGGCATAGTGGGAAAGTCAGAGCGTCTCCGGGCTTGGCCATAGCATAGAGGAACTGCGGATTCCAAGCGGATAGGATCGCATGTTTCCTTTCTGGGAAATTCTTTAGCGTGTCTATGACCCAAGCGAGCTGGTCGATCTTCCTGCCATCAGCCGCTGGCCACGCCCTCCATTGCTCGCCGTAAATTCTCGGCAGTTCCCCGTGGGCTTTTGCGAAAACATCGTCAGATCTGATCTTCTCCACAAATTCTTCAAGGATCAACTGTGGAAATTCGCCCTTATCCGCTTTTTTCTTGTATATCTTATAAGGATAGTCATTCCAGATCGGAACTTTGTGATCAACCAAATATTTGATATTTGTCTGTCCGGACATGAACCAGTAAAGCTCATTCATAATGCTATTCCATGCGACTTTCTTTGTAGTGAGCAGAGGAAATCCCTTGGAAAGGTCAAACCTCATTTGGCGGCCAAATACGCTGGTCAAGCTGGTGCCAGTGTTATGATCGTGCTTCTCCGTTCCGTTCTCCATGATATCTTTCAGGAGATCTAGATATTGATACTCTGGATGACGACCTGCTCCACTTCCAACTTTTTGATTCATGATATTTTTGTTAGCTTTTGATAATAGGTCAACGCTTCTTTTTTGTTTTTGCCAACACTTTCGACTCTTCTTCTTTGGGGTCGATGAAATGCTGCCAATCGCGATTGTGGTAGCGGCCGGTCGTCTTGTAGTCCTTAATAGGCGCGCTTGTGAGCTGGGAAAACAATATCTGTCCAATACGCATTTGCGGACGCAAAATTATGGGCAAATGATTGAGATTGCATAGCTCAAAAGTAATATTCAAAAAATGCCCTGGATTGATGATTCCGGCCGTATTATGGATTATCAAGCCGAGCCTGGCCAAGCTGCTTTTCCCCGACAGATGGATCAGGTATTTATCAGAGCCGAAGTAGTCTACAGAAGTGCCCAAAATACTGATGCCAGGATGCAAAACAAACATGCCGCTATCGGGAATGATGAGCTCCTTTGTTTCAGGAAAGATCTTCATAACAGGATCGATGGCTATAGTAGACTCTGTGTTATTGACCAAGAATTTGTTGCCCAACAATATATCGTAACTAGCCGGCTGCAGCCTTTCACCGTCGAAGCCTTGGATCAAAATATCCCCTTTTTCTACGGCTATTTTTATATCGCGATCTGAAAGATACATATGAGTTGGGTATTATTTTATATCAAAAGTCTTTTCCGTTCCATAATATTCCTGCCAATGCGCGTTGTAGTGCGCGAACATCCTTTCCAGCCTGTCCTGCGGCAGCTCCTCGACACCCAAGAATTTCATGACCTTGAGCAATTCATCCCTGGCCTCATCGAGCTTTGTTTCGTCAGAAATCACTTTCTCGAATTCCGCCAGGTATCCATACCCGGCATTTTTGTCTATGCATACATGCAAGTCTTTATTGCCGAACTCTTCCCTTTCCCGGGACCATTTTGCCTGATAGCTGGCTCCAGCATTTACGATCAAGCTATCCAGGGCTTCCAATGTCGTCTTAACCGGTATTTCAAACTCTATTCTCTTAACACCATTCGAGCTTGTATCATCCCCGACAGATGCCTTTATTACCAGAATTACCTTTCCGCTAGCATCCCTAGTTCTTACAGAAATCTTATTTCCATGACTGATCACGTGCATAAAAGAATCAAGCTTGTCTTTAGGAATCAGCGAGGATATTTTGCTTTCGAAGGCCTTGAGATCTTTTGGGGTATTAAAATAATGATTCAACTGTTTCTCTTCAGCGATGATCTTCATGTCCGAAAATGATTTTTGCAGGTTTTTCTTCAGCTTTAGAGCAGACTCTTTCGTACCGAGCAAGCTTTTTATTTCGACTTCGTAGGACTTCATAGTTTTGATGTTATCAAGTATAATCACATTGAATCTATTTAGATAGGTGACAAAATAGCAATTTTATTTCTTATTTATAAATTTATCAGAGATTTTTAATATCAAATCAAAATGAGATGCTTCATCATCGCAGCCCTGTCAGCCGACGGCTTCATAGCCAAGAACGAGAGCCATGCCGCTTTTTGGACCAGCAAGGAGGACAAAAAGCGCTTTATCGAGCTAACCAAGCGCGCTGGGGTCATCGTTATGGGCAAGAATACTTGGAAAACCATCGGTAGCCCCCTAAGAGAGCGCGTGAATATTGTCTACACCCACGAACCAACCATCGAGGGTGCGGAAACAACCCAGCTATCTCCGCCGGAATTGCTAAAGGAGCTGGAAGACCGCAACTTCAAAGAAGTCGCCGTCTGCGGCGGTTCGCAGATCTACACGATGTTCATGAAAGCGGGGGTCATCGATACCCTTTACGTGACCATCGAACCCGTATTGTTCGGCCAAGGCATAAAGCTCTTCAATGAGGAGATGACGCACCAGCTCACTCTTAGAAACATAGAGAAAGCAGAGAGTGGCGCATTGTTGCTTGAATATAAGGTCAACTTCGGAGGACCTCAAAACTAGAAGAAGGGCGGCGTAATTTACTTTACATCCACCCCCATCTGCCTCGCTGTGCCTGCAACCACTTTCATGGCCGCTTCGACATCGTTGGCATTCAAGTCCGGAAGCTTCTTTTCTGCGATCTCTTTGAGCTGGGCCTTGGTGAGAGTGCCAGCCTTGACGGTATTGGGCTTGCCAGAGCCTTTTTCTTTGCCGATAGCTTTCAGGATGAGGCTCGAAGTCGGAGGAGTTTTCAGCACAAAGCTATAAGTCCTGTCTTCATAGACTGTGATGACGACCGGGATGAGATCGCCGATCTTGTCTTTGGTAGCATCGTTGAACTTCTTGGTGAAATCGCCGATATTGACGCCTGCCTGCCCGAGCGTAGGACCCAAAGGAGGCGCGGGAGTGGCCTTGCCCGCGGGAGCGATGACTTTGACGGTTTTGATGATTTTCTTTGCCATGATTT
>CAZKSQ010000013.1:0-17731 GCA_964555555.1 uncultured Candidatus Saccharibacteria bacterium
GTACCTTTCAGCTGGTTAAACGCCAATGCCTCGTCTTCCAGTGTCATCTGGGCTGATGATAGCATCACGACTTATTTGCCTATAATGACCAATGACTATTCATTATGGAACCATTTAGGTCCGCTTCAGCTCATGCCTACCGAGGAGGTTGAAGACAGATTTTTGCTGTCATGGATAGGCACCTCAACTTCCGCGGATGATCTGCTGAACCATTACCGCGAATATGAAGGCGCCGGCGCTGTTTGGAAATATACCGATGAGTATTACAAGAATAGGTTGCAATGCGACCTCCATATGCAGTGCCAGCCGGACAAAAGCTTGGCACAATGGGCCGGTTCCGACTTCATCGCTAAAATGCAGAACCGGCAGGCATATTTGAAAGCGAATCTGAAAGATAGCCTTATCAAGTATTCAGTTTCTTATATTATTGCCGATAAGTCGCTCCATGAAGACTCCTATTTCGACATGTACGCATACTTCAAGAAAATCTGGAGCAATGATCGTTTTGTCATATACAAGGTCAAGTAAAAATCATTTTGTTATCACAACCAATATGAAACCGAGAGAACGCTTCAAAAAATTCTTTCAACGCCTTCAGCCTTTTTTGTGGCAAAATCGCAAAGAGAAAATCGTACTTATAATCATCTCTTTAACTTTGTTCATTGGCCTTTGGCACGGCTTTCCATTCACCAATGTCGTCGCCGACGAATCCTTTTTTAGCGGCGCAGTCCTGCGAGCCATCGATCACCACTCTATACTGCCGCTACCACTGGACGTGCCATATGGCACTATTACTTATTATGTGAACTACATAAGCATCAGTATCATGATTCTGATGCTGCTTGTCTTAAAAGGCTTCAGTCTCCTCGCTTTGAGGCTATTCGTCATCGAGCATTCCTGGGTCATATATATGGTTTCCAGGCTTGTGAGCTACTGCTTTGCTTTGGTCGCTTTGTTCGGGATCAATCATGCCTTGCGATCATACGTCGAAGATTATCGCAGCCGCCTAACGCTGGTTGCCATTCTCTTTAGCACTATGCTCGTGAATGTTATATTCCACACCAGCAAGGTCTGGATACTTTCTACGATTTTAATGCTGGTTTCATTCTATTTTTTGGTCAAAGCAGTCGATATTAATGCAGATCAAGAGGGCAGTCGGGTCAAAAAATATATCTGTTATTCAATAATCGCGGCCTTTCTGGCTTTTGCCAACTTTCCTTTTATGGGCATTTGCTTCCTATGCATACCGATCTTTTATTACTACAAAGTCTACAAGCAGGAGGGTACTGAATATCTGAGAACGATCAGGATTTCGATCCTGGTTGGCGCTATTGTTGCCGGACTAATCGTACTTAGCAATTTTTCTGGCATCAAAGAACAGATCTGGAGCATCATCTATGATTACACCCTGTCACCTGGCGCGCTAAAGTATAATGCTTCTTTCAGTTTTTCCGCATTTTTGCACTTGAAAAAGATAATAGTGATGTTTCCGATCCTATTAGCCTTGATAATCTACGCGGCCTGCTCTGGCCGCGTGCGCAACAAGCGCTTGTTCAGCTTGTCGCTCCTGTATTTGGCTGTTTATGTCGTTGCTCTGATCGTGGTAGACCGCTGGTCTACAGTTGACAAAGCTGCTTTGCGCTATTCTTTTCCGATCCCATTCTTCTTGGCATTCATTGTTGCGAGCTACGATTTTTCTTTCAAAAAGATCCTGTGGATTCCAATAGCTGTTTCGGCGTTATACTTGGTCCCGACGCTGTATTTTCTCTCCGTCCAGACTACCAGCTATGAGGCTGTGAATTTCGTGCGCAACAACTTTGCCACTTCCAGCGATGTAGTATTCATAAACCATGTCGGCGCTGATACCGAATTGCCGCAAAATAAATCGTCTTATTTATTGTCGAAACCCAATGAATGCGGCAGCCTCTGTTTTGCGACGATCGAATATGACCTTTTGGAGGATTTTAAGCCTTTGGTCCTCGATGCGCACACTGACCCGGCCAAGCTTGCGATCGCCATAAAACATGCCAACGTCTATCTCGTCGAAAGAGCTGCGAGCAGCAGCGCATCCTTGTCGCTAGTCGCAAAATTCACTAATCCTGTGGAGGATCTGAATTACTATTCAGCCGACAACACTGGCAGTTATTTTGACCCAGCGTATTTTATAGTGACTCGCTATGGTCCAAATATCTATATCTATAAAATGATTCGGTGAAAAATAAAGAATATGCTAGTATTCTAGCCATGAATTCGAAGCCGCCAATACTCGGCATAGTAGTGCCATGCTATAACGAAGAGGCCGCTTTGAGCGATAGCTCGACGAGGCTTTCGGACTATCTTTCTCAACTGATCAAGGCTGGCGAAGTTACCAATGCCAGTTTTATCGCTTTTATTGATGATGGCAGCCGCGACGACACTTGGCGCATTATTTCCGATCTGGCCAAAGGCAATATGCTATTCCGCGGCCTGAAGCTTTCTGCCAACGTCGGCCATCAGAACGCTTTGCTTGCCGGCCTCACTACGTTCAAGGAAAACGCCGATTGTCTCATTTCGATTGATGCCGACCTCCAGGATGATATCGAAGCCATCGGCGATATGATCAAGAAATTCAAGGAAGGGAATGAGATCGTCTATGGCGTGCGCGCAGTGCGCAAGACTGATTCCTTTGCCAAACGCTTCACTGCGGAAACTTACTACAAGCTATTGAAGATCTTCGGCGTAAAAATAGTGTACAATCATGCCGATTTCCGTTTGATGAGCAAAAAAGCATTAGATGCTCTTGTTGGCTTCCACGAAGTCAATCTTTTCCTGCGCGGCCTAGTGCCTCTTTTGGGCTTCAAAACTGCTTCTGTTTTCTATGAAAGGAAAGAAAGGCGCTTTGGCGTGACGAAATATCCTTTGAAGAAAATGCTTAAATTAGCTTTTGATGGCATAACTTCCTTTAGTGCCGTTCCTCTCCGAATGATAACCGTCGCTGGATTCCTAATTTTCATCTTGAGTTTATTCATGAGCGCCTATGTCGTATTTGGCTACTTGTTCTTGAAAGTAGTCAGCGGCTGGGCTTCGATAGTATTGCCGATGTATCTTTTGGGAGGCATTCAATTATTGGCTATTGGAATAATCGGAGAATATCTGGCTAAGATATATATCGAGGTGAAAGATCGCCCGCGCTTTATCATTGAAGAGCGCATATAAGATGTCGGACACACCCTTTTCCAAGGAACAATTCTCATCCATCTATCCGCCTGGCATAGAGCGTTACTATTGGAATCACGCCAAAAATCTGGTAGTCGCGGATTCATTATCCCGAGTTCAGCCAAAAGCCGTCCTTGAAGTTGGTGCTGGCGCGGGCATCGCCACCTCATTCCTCAAGAGCAGAGGATTTAACATTTGGGGCGTTGAGCTTGCGGACGTTCCGGTCGGATTCCTAAACAAAAATCTTGACGGCATTTTCTTCACTGGCAAATCCATCGAACAAATCCCGCAAGAAATAAGGCAAAAAATAGACACCGTCTTATTGCTGGATGTCATTGAGCATATAAAGGACCCTCAAGAGATAATATCTTCAGCGCTCAAATCCTTGCCGCATCTGAAAAATATAATTGTTACTGTACCAGCTAGGAAGGAAATCTGGAGCAATTACGATACATTCAACGGCCATTTTTTGAGATATGATAGGCCTAGCCTGATTTCAGTTTTCAATAAAGCTGGTTTCAAATCGGCTTATTGCGGATACTATTTCCACGCGCTCTATTGGCCGGCTTGGATATTGGCTCGTCTCGGCATCAATCGAAACACGCATTTATTGCCGCCGGCACGATCGAAAGAATTCCTGCACAGCATATTAGCCAAACTGTTCTATTGGGAATATAAGATACTGCCTCGATGGTTAGTCGGCAGCTCGATAATCGCAATCTTTCAAAAATGAAATCTTTTTCTGAAATAAAATCAAGATCAGTTCAGCTCATCAAAGTTCATCGCTGGGCTATAATCTTGGCAATTGTAGTCGCTTTCATCTACGGCATGCCGCAGGTAATAGCTATGAAAGCGCTCGGTTCGGATTATCACGGCTTTCCATATTTGATCAACGACTCGGAAGGCGAGTATATGAGCCGCATACATGAATTCTTTGATGGCAACTATGCGGTATCATCTCCGGTTTTCCATGAATACAAAGATTCTCCTTCGATGATTCCGCCAACAGGGGAATTTATCTTCTATGCTTTGCCAGTGTACATTACAGGACTCTCTCTGGACACGATCGTCTTTCTAAGCCGGTTCATTTTGCCGGCATCGATCTTTGTCTTTATCTACATGCTTGTCTATTCCATTTCATCTTCAATCGGCAATGATGATGCAGATCGAAACAAGCGAATCCTATCAGCTATTTCTGGCGGCCTCCTCATTGCTCTTGGCACGGGAATAATCAATTATCGCGATTTTCTTGCATATATATTACATGGCGGCAATCAGCCAGCGCTATTGCTATTTTCCCGATTAGTTAATCCTGTTAGCGGAATGATACTCTTGAGTCTTTTCCTACTTGTCTTATGGAAGGTTTTTGATGAAAAACCATGCTGGCCTAGCATTGTCACATCTTCTATAATCCTCGCACTAATGTCCGGTTACATTTTTTCTTTTGCGCTCGGATTGACTATCTCATCTCTGCTCGCAATATATCTGCTCATCCGCAGGAATTGGAAAGGTGCCCTGAAGATGGCGGTCGTGCCTCTCGGGGCGATATTCTTGAATGGTATTTACTTCCTGGGAGTATTGCATTCGGTGGCAAAGTCATCGGTGACGAACGATCCTTTGCGTTCTGGAATGTTCTATACGCATGTGCCGACAGTTAATATGTTTTCTATCTTGATTTTGGTGATTTTTGCTATATGTTTTTTCGTCTTCAGTCGAAAAAATGGCTCAACGGCGATTTCGGAAATAGACAAATGGTGGTGGTTTGCGCTTTCTATAGTCCTCGTCTGCATCATCGTCTATATTCAGCAATCGCTGACTGGCGTAGCGGTTTGGCCGCAACATTTTGCGCAGTACACCGTGCCTCTTGGCATGCTGGTCATCGTGATCCTCTTGGAAAATGCTGTAAGGCCGAAATGGCTGTGGTTGTGGAAGGTAGGCATTGCGGCAATCTTATTCGTGTCCATCGTTCTTGGTCTGCGCTCGATTGCGATGGTCGCTGGCACTATTCCCCAATTTGCCGACCAGCAGACCTTCGTGCCTGTAATCGATTGGTTGAACAAGAATGCTCCTAGGAGTTGTGTCGTTTATGTTGCTTCCGACTATGGCAATGAGATCAATCGCTTCATTCCAGGCTTCACTAGCTGCGATGTGTATCATTCGTATTACAACTATAGCGGCGTGCCGATGGATCGCGTCATGCACAACTTCCTGGTCAATTTGAGATTGCGGGGCGTAAAGCCGGCTGATGTAGCCAAACATTTCAAAGACAATTGGTTCTGGACTGATGCTGAATTTTTCCGGGATTATGGCGACATGTTCTGTTGTGCAGATCCGTGGTTAGCCAAAATAAAGAGTCCTGCGGAAATCACAGCGTATTTTGACGGCGTAGAGAAGGATATAGAAAAACAGTATGATATATATTTGAAGCAAGACCTATCGAGCGAACTCAATAAATATCAGCTCGATTATTTTGTTGTCGATACCGAGAAGATGCCGCAGGTGAATCCCAAGAACTTCGGTTTCTTGGTGCCAAAGGCGGCGTTGGGCCGGTTCGATATTTATTCTATGAATAATACATTGACTGCAACCGTGACTGTCAAAAAATGATATGAAAATCTTATTCATAACTAATAACGTTTTGCCGAACTCTGGTTGGGGCAGATATTCATTGGGTGTCTTGAATGAAATGCGAAGACGACGCATTGATTTTACCGTTGCTTCAGAAACGTCCTCGTCCGCAGAGAATCAGTATGAATTATTATCAAAATCTAAGCTGGCTTTTTTGTCCAATATTCTGAAGGTTAGAAGATTGGCAAAAGGCTGCGATATAGTGCATGCTTTGGATGGCTGGCCTTATGGCGTTTATGGCTATTTTGCCGTCCTGGGGACAAATAAAAAGCTGTTCATAAATGCCGTAGGCACTTATGCTGTGGCGCCGCTTTATGGCGGCTTGAAGAAAATGCTTTTGGGTCGCGCATATAAAAAAGCAAATTCCATATTTGCTATCAGCAGATATGTAAAGAACCGGATTTGCGAATTGCTTGCTTTGAACAATGTTTCAGTCGTCCATCTGGCTGCTGATCCGCTTTCATCTATCGGTGCCAGCGATTCGGAATCGTTCAAGCTTAAGAATGGTTTGAAAGATAAATACCCGATCATTTTAACTGTTGGTGAAATCAAGGAGAGGAAAGGCCAGATCGACACCTTGAAGGCTATCAAGCTTTTGAAACAGAAATATCCCAAAATCTTTTATGTCATGATAGGTTCAGCCAAGGATAAGAGTTATGTCGAGCGCATCGATAGCTATGCCAAAGAAAATGATCTGCACGATAATTATAGGGTCGAACCTGGCGTGAAAGACGATTCGACCTTATCTCTATTCTATAATGCGTGCGATGTCTTTGTTTTGAATTCCAACAACGACGGAAGGCATTTCGAAGGCTTTGGTTTGGTGATCTTGGAAGCGAATCAGTTCGGCAAGCCGGCTATTGGCAGCAAGAATTGCGGAATAGAGGATGCCATCGGCGAAGGCCGGAATGGATACCTTTCTAAGCCTAAGGATGCTGAAGATATCAAGAGCAAGATCGGATATGTTTTGGGTGAAGGCAAGATTCCAGCAGAAAATATAAAAGCTTGGCACGACAGCTTCTCTTGGCAAAAGACGGTTGATAAATATATTGAAGAATATGGAAAAAATTAAGCCAACAGGCAATAGATCACTGCAGGTTTTATTGTTCATAATACCTATTATTTGCTTTGCTTTCATTTTCCGCGCGATCATTTTCCATGACAATATTTTTGCTCACCTTGATGTATTGATAAATTATTTTCCTTATTTTCATGCCTTGGCCACTTCACCGGATGTCATACAGCAAGGAATAATCTCCGGCTTTCCTATCCTCGTTTCGGTATCTACGACTTGGTTCTCGCCGATCAGCTGGCTATTCCTGCAAATTTTCGACGCTTTTACCGCATTCCGAGTCATGGATATTGCATTCATAATCGGTGCTTACGTTTTCACTTATCTTTATGGCCGCCGCATCGGTTTGAGCCATGGCAGTGCGATCTTAGCTGGCCTCGTTTACATATTTGCTGGCCAAGTCATGCTCTGGTCCGAAGCCATAATCATCACTGTTTATTATTTGCTGCTTCCTTTGGTCCTTTATATCCTGGACACCGCCTATAGAACTACTTCCTGGAGGAAATACCTATTATTTGTTTTGGCAGGAATTTTGCTTGGCATAGGCTGGCTCTCTGGCCACGTCCAGTTCGTAATCTATGTCCACCTATTTATCTTCTCATATTGGCTTTTCAAGACATTGAACAACAAGACTCTCGCTGAGCGCCCGTCGAGCCAGCGATCCGCCTTCGCTAAAGCTACGGCAGGACAAGCAAGTGTCCAGGGGCTTGACGAGGCGGACACATCGTCGTGGCGGCCCTCCTCCGCCAAGGCTACGGAAGGGCGAGGGAGGGCGCGTAGTGCTTTTTGGTTCGGCCAGTTAGGTCTGATCGCACTAATGTTCGGCGTATCTTATCTTGTTGGCTACCCGCTCATTCATGCCGTCCAAGACTTCCTGCCCGTAACCCAACGACTCAATGGCGTAGATTTCGCCTCCGCCTACGGCTATGCCTATCTGCCTTACCACTTCATTCTGGAGCTCCTGCCGAACTTCACAATTCCTTATTCGCCCATACCTTATTCGCAAGCTTTCCAAAACTATATAGGCATCCTGCCTCTGCTGATCTTTATCATTGGTCTGATAAAATTCAAGAAAATCGCCGTTTGGAAATCAGAATCCGGATTTTTCCTCCTAGTCGCTGCTTTTTGCTTCGTCGCCTCCTTGAAGTACTCGCCGATAACCTTTATCTTTCATTATCTGCCGCTCTTGAAGACTTTCCGAGAAGCGCCGCGGATAATGTTCATCGGCGATTTTGCTATCGGGCTTTATGTCGGCTTCGTGCTCGATCATCTTATCGCTTCCAAACCCGACTTATCCGTAATATTAAAATGGCTGCGGATATTATTTTGCTGGGTCGCTTTGCCGGTAATTGCTATCTTTAGCATCGTATACGTATTCTTTTTTTCGAAGATAGAATCAAAATTGAGCGGTTACTTTTTGTCTCATATGTACAAAAATACGCTGGCAGGTTTGCCGACGGAGCATTACACAGCTCTCATCCATTCATATTTGAATACTTATCTCGGCCAGTTCTCTATAACCAGTTTGGGCATCATCGTCTTCATCGTAATGTCCATAGCTTCATATTGGCTCTTGAAGAGGATGGCTGTTTTGCCAAAGGAAAGTTTGGTCACGATGGCCGTGTTAATAGTAGGCTTGAACTTCGCCGCGGTCTACGCCGATTATATCCATGGCTTCCCGCAGCCAGAATATATGAGCCCTCCGCAGTCATTCCAGGCGATCATGGCCGTGGAAAATTCAGAAGCTGGTGCGCCCAGCGAGCCATTCCGGATATTTTCGCCTCTGAATGGCATCGCCATGTTCAACGAATCAGTCCGCTGTTCGTACCCAACCTCGGGCAATTGGGAGATCTCCCAGCAGGATTTCCTCCTGCGCCGCGAACTCATGGAGACCAATATCAACATGGTTTATGGAATAGATAGCGCTGATGGCTACGAGCCCTATCTACCTGTAAGAGTTAGCGATCTTATAGGCTATGTTGGCTCGCGCTTTTCTGTTACAAACAGCTATGGTATGGATCCCGGATCGGCTCCAATTTCACTCAATGACAAGGTGCGTCTGGTAGCTTCGCGCAAGAATGTATTGCGGGCAATGAATGTCAAATACGTACTCTCATATTTTCAGATCAGTGATCCAGATTTCAGACAGATCGCTCTCGAACATGTAGGGAGTTGCGCTTCACCGGTTTACATTTACGAGTTGAGTAATTCTTGGCCACGATATTTCCTGACCAATAATGTCCAGGCGGTCTACGCCTCCGACGAAAAAGACCTCTTCTATGATTTCGTAGGCTCCATCGCTTCGTCTACTAAGCCCGCTATTTTCATCGAAAAAGACGGCACCGCATCTTCCACTATTTGGGCATCCGATCTGACTTCTAGAAAGTTACCACCGACGTTGGGTATTACCGATATAGGCAATGAATCTTCGGCGAGCATTTCGACCGTCGCAGCCAGCGACAAGTCGTCCGCGAGCTTGACGAGCGGAGGACTTCGTCGTGGCGAGGAGGGAGAAATGCTCGCCGCCACAGTTGGTTCGGATACGATTTCATTCCAATCGACAACCACACAAGATTACTATCTTTTCGTCGGAAATGCGTGGCTGCCAGACTGGACTGCTACGATAGATGGAAAGCCAGCAAAAATAGAGAAGGCCAACTATATCTACATGTCCCTCTATGTTCCGAAGGGCAGCCATGATATCGTTTTCACATACAAATAACATGTACATCTTCCAGCCAGACCGCTACTTGCTGCAAAAGCAGATAAAGTCCGTTGCGCACTACATTCAAGGCAAAGTGCTGGACGTCGGCGCCGGCGAAATGGACCGCTATGGCAGGCATTTCAAGATGAAGGAGCGCTTCAGGATGGATGTCGCGCCTGGGCCGAATGTTGATATTGTAGGTAGTGCCGACAAAATCCCTTTTCCGCCGGAAACATTCGACTCCATCGTATGCACGCAGGTCTTCGAGCACTTGAAGTATCCGCAAAAGAGCGCAATGGAATTGTTTCGCGTGCTCAAAAAGGGCGGACATGCCGTTATCACCGTTCCTCAAATGAATGAATTGCATGAAGAGCCGCATGATTATTTTCGTTATACCAAGTATGGCTTGAATGTCGTGTTCCAAGATGCTGGCTTTACAATCGTTGAATCGCACCAGCGCGGCGGATATTATGCGACACTTGCTCAAGTGAGGATAAGGCATTGGATCGGCATTATGGATCTTTACGATCGCCCATTTATTGGCAGAGTACTCGGCAAACTAATAGGAGTTTATGGCCATTTTATGATTTGGCTGGATGATAAGCATATATTCAAGGATGATAGGACCCAAACTATCGGCTGGTGCGTCGTGCTAAAGAAATAAAGTCATGTCGGATAAAAAAATAATCCATACCCGCGGCGTCATCGAACATTCATTGCCATTTATTTCTGGCCGCACTCTCGACTTCGGTGCTGGCAATGCCAAGTACCGCGGGCTCATAAAACCAAGAACAACAGAGTATGTCACATTCGATATGATGCCAGGGGCCAATATTGACATTGTTGGCGATGTTCACAAAGTGCCGCTGCCGAGCAACAGCTTCGACACCATAATTTCTACACAGGTATTGGAGCACGTGAAGATGCCTTGGATCATGGTGAGTGAGATTGGCAGGCTACTGAAAAGCGGCGGCATCTGCATCTTGTCCGCGCCTTTTATGGCGCCTTATCATGCCGATCCATATGACTATTTCCGCTATACCAAGCAAGGCCTGATCGCTTTATTCGAATCCAATGGCTTCGATGTCCTCGAATGCGAAAGCTATGGCCGGCTCTTTTCCACTATATCCGAAATGGCGCACTTCAGTCTTTTTGATCCTTATAATAAGAAACATCACGGTATCAAACAGAAGATATTCAAATATGTTGAGAAATTTATCTGCTTCTTCGATCGATTTTCGCGCAGCAAGCGTATTTATCCCAATGCATATATAATTGCCAAGAAAATATAGGAGATGTCAGACATCTCCTACGTTTCAATAATATGAAAATCCTTTATTTATCAGATGATTTTCCTCCAGAAGTCCTTGGCGGGGCAGGCATCATCGCGCACCAAGAGGCTATCGCCATGTCCAAGCTCGGCCATGAAATCGCCATTATTACGACCACTCGCGATCTGAATAAATGCGGAACGTTTGTCGAGAATGGATTGAAAGTGCACAGACTGTATTCATCCTACGCTGAACGCTGGCGTGCTTACATTTCTATTAACAATAGGAAAGTCGTGAAGCAAATCTCGCAAATCATCAATGAATTCAAGCCGGATATCGTGCATGCGCATAACATTCATAGCCATATCTCATACGCTGGTTTGAAAGTAGCCAAGAATAGCGGAGCCAGAGTTTTGCTTACTTTTCACGATCTCATGGCTGTGAGCTATGGAAAGGTTATAAAGGGCTCTATGTCGATATCCGATATAGGTTTTCGCTACAACCCCTTTCGGAACTTTTTCATTAAAAAGTACTTAGGATACGCAGATAAATTGCTTGCAGTGAGCGAGGCGGTCAGCAGCATCTTGAGTAATAATGGCATCAAAAATATTGCCGTCATTCATAACGGCATAGAAGTCAGAGACTGGGCGATAGATGAAGTCAAGCTGAAGGCATTCAAATCGAGGTTAAACCTCGCAGATACGAGGTTTAACCTTGAAGGCAAGAAAGTCATCTTCTTTGTTGGCCGCATTTCCGGAGCAAAAGGCGCTTTTGTCGCTCTAGAGGCTTTGAAGAAAGTGCGGGAGAGCTCGGATAATGCCGTGCTCTTGATCGCCGGATCGAGCGATTCAAAAGGAGCCATGAAGATGAAAGAGCGCGCCCATGAATTGAACCTTGAAGACGCAGTCATCTTTACCGGCTGGCTGGCGCACGAGGAGATGAAGTACGCCATTTCTGCTGCAGATATCGTCGCTGTGCTTTCTTTGTACGTTGATCCTTTTCCAACGGTGAATCTGGAAGCAATGGCTTGCAAAAAGCCCGTCATCGGCACCAAGTTTGGAGGAACGCCGGAGATTGTGATGGACAATGTGACTGGATACATAGTCGATCCGGGCGATGTTAAGGAAACCGCAATCAAAATGGTTGGATTATTGGCGAATGATGCTCGCGCTAACGAATTTGGCAATGCCGGCTATGAAAGGGTGAAAAAAGACTTTAGTCTTGACGAACATGTAAAAAGTTTGCTCAAATGGTATGATAAGCGAAATGAGTGAATCACAGCGATCAGACATAATCTCGTTCTATGACGAGGAAAGCATCGGTTACTCCAAAAAGCGCTATGAAGGGCCTGCCGTTACCTATACCCAGTTTTTCTTCAAGAATCGCTTGGCGATAGTCCTGCGAGAGCTCGCAATCCTATTGGCCAATAAAAGAGACCTGCGGCTTCTCGACGTCGGCTGTGCCGATGGCGTCATTACGCGCGCCATCGCTCAAAAATTCCCAGGATCCTTCGATGAACTTGTTGGCGTCGATATTTCAGAGGGCATGATCGAGACCGCACGCAAGCTCACGGTCGATCCGAAGATAGCTTTCTTTTTGAAGGACGGCGAGGCATTTCAAAACAAGGAATCAGCGCCTTCGTTTCACATCGCTCTCGGGCTCGGATACCTTTCGCTGGCCATATTGGATGGCGAACTGCAGTTTTTGAAGCAGCACCTGAAAGTCGGCGGCATTTATATCTGTTCCTTGAGTGCAAAAAATTCTTCGCATGCCAGATTTAAAATTAACACTGCATCTTATAGGAATGACTACGCTTCATATTCCGAATACGAAAAGATCCTTTCAAAGCATTTCGACATCATCAAAGCCGTTCCGAACGGTTTGTTCATACCCAAGTTATGGGCATTTCCAATAATAGGTCGGATGCTGCAACCGCTATTCGATACTGTCTTCGCCAAAATAACTCCAAACTTATTTCATGAAAATATTTATGTACTTAAATTATTGTGAAGTACAAAACCCCAGGCGCGACCGTCGCAACGAGCGACCCTCCTTCGCTCTCCCTGCGGTCGAGCTACGGAAGGGCAAGGGAGGGAGTGCCGGATTGTGCTAAGTTAAAGCAATGAAGTAGGGAGCGCCGGATTGTGCTAAATTAACACGATGAAAGAATTTTTCCACAAGCTAATAAAGAAAAGCGAACGCTATTTCAAGACCGACATGCTGTACACCGTCGTGAACGGCTTTTGGCTTTCCATAGGCCAAATCGTTTCCATCGGCATCGTCTTCGTATCTGCCATAGTCTTCGGCTATTTCCTGCCGAAAGACATTTATGGAAACTATAAGTTCATCCTTTCCGCCGTCAGCATCTTGGGATCGCTTTCATTGGCTGGAATGGGAACCGCAGTCATACAGGCTGTAGCCAAGGGCAAAGAGGGCATATTGAAGGATGCTGTGAAGACCAACCTGCGCTGGGGCTTCATTGTCTGGCTCGTAGCTATCGGCTTGGCAATTTACTATTACTTTCAAGGCGATAACACGCTTGCCATTTCGATATTGATAGCAGGCGCATGTACGCCTCTCATCAATGCCTATAGCTTGAGCACGTCGCTCTATTCTGGCCGCAAAGACTTCAAGCGCTCGACGCTCTACGCCGTCTGGATCCAGGTCATCACCACTTTTCTCTTGATCTTGACCGCCATATTCATCCATGATGCTGTAACTCTGGTTGCCGTGAATTTTATCTCCGGCACTATCCTCAACCTTTGGCTTTATTTCTTTGTCTTGAAGTCTGCCAAGCCGAACAATGAGAAAGATCCGGGAATGATCCAATACGGCAAGCATGTGAGCTATATGAACTTCTTCGGCACGCTGGCGAACCAGCTCGACAAGATCCTAGTTTTCCATTGGATGGGGGCAGTCGAGCTGGCGATCTACTCATTCGCCATCGCTATACCCGAGCAGATCAAGGGCAGTTACAAGAATCTTTTCAATATCGCCTTGCCCAAGATGTCTTCCGCTGACCCCAAGCTTCTGCGGGCCAGCGTGCTGGATAAATTTTACCGCCTGACTCTGATCACGATTGTCGGCGTAGCTGCATATTACTTCGCAGCGCCATATATTTACCATATCTTCTTTCCAAAATACCTCGACTCCGTATGGTATTCGCAGATTTACATGCTGGGTCTTATTACTGTGCCGGGAATAGCCTTATTCAGCTCTTACTTCCAGGTCAAACAGGATACCCTGACGCTGTATAAGCTCACTATCGCCGGCAATGTGGTGACAATCCTGTTCACAGCAATTTTAATCTATTCTTTCGGCGTGACTGGTGCAGTTATCGAAAATGGGGTTTCGTGGCTCACCATGCTGCTCATCAGTCTGTACTTCTTTTTGAGAAATGCTTGACGTAATTATCACAATATGTTATAACTGAAGAAGAAAATGGCTCAACGGCGATTTCCGAAATCGCCAAAAGAAAGGAATACGATTGAAAACACAAATAAAGTTTCTCATGTCAGCGATGTCATTCTTGCCATTGGTGCCGGCGAATAGGGCCATTGATTTGGCCAAAGCGGCTGGTTTCGACGGCATAGAGATAATGTCGAGCAGCTGGACGAGGGATAAGTTCGGCGAATATATCCGCAAGGCAGAAAAGCTTGGCATGTGCGTGCATGCGCATCAGCCTTGGAGCTATGCGGAGTCGAATGCTCCGGATGCCAAGGCTTGGCTGGCCGAGAAGGTCGGTTACCTGCCTTGCGGAAGCTACTCATTGCACGGTTGCATGCCGAAGGAACGGCTTCCCAAGATCGTCTATGCCGATCGCATTATGGAGACTCAACAAAGCCTGGATTACTGGTTTCAGACCTGCCCGGTCAGGTTCGAGGGCATGCACAAGATCTACCTCGACGACTTCATGCATAGATGGCAGGAAAATCCGAATCCGATCTGCTTCGACTTTCAGCATTATCTCGAATGGTCCACCGGGACCACTATGACGCCAAGGAATTTCCTTGGAATGTCGCCGGGTAAGATGGAAAAAATGCTTGTGGAGGGTTTTGAGTTTTTCCACCCGCACGTTAAGGAGATCCACCTGACAGACAGCCGGCCGGAGCTGGGACTGAAGGGCTTGAATGTCCTGACCGGATCCGGAGTCCTTCCTCTGAAAGAAGTTTGCAAGCACATCGTATCCATGGGATGGACGGGCTATGTAGTACCGGAAGTCACCCCCAAGCTCGGCAGTCTGATCCTCAACCGAAAAGGATATGCCGCACATATGCTCGAAAGTGCCCGAAACCTCTTCTCTTGATCCAAGGAAGCGGATTTGCAAGCCCCGAACCCCATGAAGATTAAGCAAGTCTTCAGGGATTCGGGGCCTTTTTGTTTATTTATTATTGTATGCTATATTTTGACCACTATGATCAAATCAATTTCGCGTTTCATTACGCTCGCTGCGCTGTTTTTGATACCAATCTTTCCCTTGATCGTCGCGAATTCTTATTTTTTTCCATTTATCACAGGCAAAGGCTTTTATTTCCGGATACTGGTCGAGATCGCTTTCTTGGCATGGGTTGTCTTGGCTTTCGCTGATGCGAAGTACCGGCCCAAGGTCAATGCTATGACTCTCGGCGTGACCATCTTTGCTGTCATCGCCCTCATCGCGGACTTGGCGGGCGTGAATCCTATAAGGAGCCTCTGGTCCAACTTCGAGCGCATGGAAGGCTGGATTACCATATTCCATCTGTGGATGTTCTATATTGTAGCGACCAGCGTCTTCGGCTTCAAGAGCATTGAAAGCGGCAATACAGCTGAAGCAATGCGCTGGTGGCACTGGTGGATGAAAGCATTCCTCTTCGTCGGCTTCATCGTCGCCTGCTATGGCTTCGGACAGCTTTTCGGCTGGTTCGCCATCCATCAGGGTTCGGTGCGCATCGACGCTTCGCTCGGCAATGCCGCTTATATGGCAGTCTACATGCTCATCAACGTCGGTTTTGCGCTGTACCTATTCTTCGATGTTCGCGTCCGCAAAGGCTCCAATTCGACTATGTTGCAATGGCTGTATGCGGTTCTGGCAGCCATCTTTACAGTCATACTTTTTGAGACAGTAACCCGCGGCACTATTCTCGGCCTTCTTGGCGGCGCAATGCTGACGTTATTCCTCTATTCTATTTTGGCCAAGAATAACTCCAAGAAGTCCAGAATGATCTCCGGCGGCATCGTCGCGCTCATCGTCGTTGCGATCCTCGGCGTCTATCTATTGAAGAATACTTCCTTCGTCAAGAATAACGATATCCTTTCGCGCATGACTAGCATATCCGTGAGCGATAGCGAGTCGGTTGCGCGCTTGCAGATCTGGGGTATGGCGCTCCAAGGTGCCAAAGATCGCCCCATCCTTGGCTGGGGGCAGGAAAACTTCAACTATGTATTCAACTATTACTATAACCCGCACATGTGGGCGCAAGAGCAGTGGTTCGATAGGGCGCACAGCGTCTTCCTAGACTGGCTCATCAACGCCGGCATCGTAGGTCTCGTCTCATATTTGTCGCTCTATGTCTTGGCGCTTTGGGCGGTTTGGAAATCAACCCTGAAGATCACAGAGAAATGCGTGCTGACCGGTCTTGTCGCCGCGTATGCTGTCCATAACATCTTCGTCTTCGATAACCTGGCGAGCTATGTCGGATTCTTCGCTATATTAGGTTTTGCTGGTTCTGCCTTGAATGGAGAGGCGAGGCCTCATAAAAAAAGAAGCGAGGCCTCTGTGCTGGTCGTCGGCGGCAATCGGGTCTTCAGCTCGGAAGTCGTGGAATATGTAGTCGCGCCTGTATCGATCATCATCCTAATTTTCTCGATTTACTTCTATAATATCCGCTTGATCCAAGCCAACACCCGCCTCATAGCGGCTCTGCAAGCTTGTGCCAGTGCCACGCCAGATGCGGCTCTCTTCGAAAAAGTCTTTGCCATGAATACCTATGCCGCCAACCAGGAAACCCGCGAGCAGATCGTTTCCTGTGCGAGCGGCGTGGTCTCGAGCCAGCAGGCGCCAAACCCAGTCAAGCAAGCCATGTTCGTCGAGGCGCAAAAAGCCGTGAATGACCAGATCGCGTCTGCGCCCAAGGATGCCCGCATGTATGTGATCGGCGGACAATTCCTGTCCAATGTCAACGATTTTGGCGACGCCGTACCTATTCTTGAAAAAGCGCACATCTTGACCCCGGCCAAGCAGGTCGTAGATTTTGAATTGGCAAACGACTATATCAATACCGGCAACGTTGCAAAAGGCGTGGCATTCCTGAAATCAGCCTATGATGAAGACAATGCCTATCCGCAGGCGCGTTCCGGCTATGCTTACGGCCTGATCCTAGTCGGCCAAGAAGCGCTATCGCGCCAGATCTTCGGCAATGACCCGACCATTTTCAACACCGAGCAAGCGGCGCAAATCTACGCTTCGCCGGCCGTCAAAGCCTACAGCAAGTCGCTTGCCATATATCAGACTCTGCTAGCCGCAAGCCCGACGGACGTGAATCTGAAGACTCATATGGCGCAGGTGCAATATCAGGCGGGAATGGTCACTGCGGCCATCACGACCCTGCGTTCCATCGAAAAGGATCATCCTGAATACAAAACCCAGATCGAAGCAGCGATCACTTCGCTGAACAAATAATTTCCAATCCTCCCCAGCGTGCACCATCCCTGTGAACTAGCACAGCAACGAAACTTTTTTATTTTATGCAAAAAATCCCTGTGCCGGTCTAGCGGTCAGCATGGCAGTCAATTCTCATTTTTTGCCTAAAATAAAAAACTTTTTGTTCCGGAGACGGTTTGCTTTTTTTGCACGCAAAAACCCGCCGAGGGCGGGACTTTGCG
>CAZKSQ010000014.1:0-15972 GCA_964555555.1 uncultured Candidatus Saccharibacteria bacterium
GTGCCTATTAGAACATGTAGAGCTTCCTCGCGAAGCCTTTTGCCATGGCAAGTCTTGCAGGATGCATCAGAAAAGATGCTTTCCGTGCCGAGACCGTTGCAGGCCGGACATGCTCCGTATGGCGAATTGAATGAAAAAAGGCGAGGCTCGATCTCCGGATATGAGAAGCCGTCGTAAGGGCACATGAATTTTACGGACATCAGGACCTCGTTGGCTGGGGCATTTTTTGAAAATTTATCTCGTCCAGTTTCGCCGTCTCGCAAGGGCAAAACCGTCACAGGTGACGAACCCTCTTCGGAGGCGGCCTGACGCGGAGATTCGGAATTGGCACCGACACGCCGCCGAGAAAAGACGGCATCGCCGACTTTTCCAGAGGCGTCGGCGATGCCGATCGTGGGTTCGGAATCCGTGACCGTTTTGCCTTGCGAGGTGGCGACCGCTCCCGGATATGAGATTTTGATCAAGCCGTCCGCTTCTTGTATAGCCCTTTCGAGCGATTCCGACAGCCTTTCGCGGGCATTATCAGCCTGTTTTTTGTCTTTTAATTCGCTGACAAATATTTCATCGACAAGCACGTCGATGTCATGCTTCTTGTTCTTCTCCATCACGATCTGGTCGCGCAAGCGGAACTGTTTGCCGTCCACACGAACGCGCTCATAGCCCTTTCCAAGAAGATCATAGAGCAACTGGTAATATTCGCCTTTTCTGCCAACAACTACCGGAGCATAAATGGCAATTTTCGCTTCATTTATATCAACACCAAAGACTTTCTTGGCTCTAGTAGTCCTTTCTGTCACACTGCGAATGATAGTGTCCAAGATTTCTTCTTTGGAAATACGGTGAATAGGACGATTGCAAATGAGGCAGTGCGGCTTGCCAACGCGCGCGAACAAGATGCGCAAATAATCATAAATCTCTGTGATAGTGGCGACTGTCGAGCGCGGATTATTGGAGCGGGATTTTTGGTCGATAGCTATTGCAGGCGAAAGCCCGATGATCTCATCGACGTCAGGCTTCTGCATCTTGTGAAGAAACTGCCTAGCGTATGCGGAGAGCGACTCTATGTAGCGGCGCTGGCCTTCGGCAAATATGGTATCGAATGCCAAAGAAGACTTGCCCGAGCCGGACAAGCCTGTGATCGCGATCATTTTGTTCCGTGGCATCTCGACGGTGATATTTTTGAGATTGTGAGTGCGAGCGCCTTTGACAATGATCTTGTCTTCCGCCGTAACCTTGTTATTTTCCCGTTTGCTTGCCATAACGGGTGATTTTAACACGAATTTCAGATTTTCACAATTTACTTCCTTGCCAGATCCCTGACTTCGGAAACTATCTGATCGAGCGATGCCGTAGCTTTGACCAGGAATTTCTGTGCACCAAGAACTTTCGCGCGATTGAGGTCGCTCGGCTTGCTCAAGTTCGAGAGTATCATAACCGGCACGTCCTTGAATTTTGGATTGTCGCGAATTTGCTTCAATATGTCGAAGCCGCTCATACCAGGCAATAGAAGGTCGATCATGATAGCGTCAGGCATGAATTGCTCGAGCGATTTCATCGCCTCTTCCCCATCCTTGGCATGGACCAAGTCGAATCCTGAAGAAACCATCTTCTTGCCCAATATGTTGCCGATAAGCTTGTCGTCCTCTACCCATAGAATCTTCTTGGCGTCTTGGCTCAACTCATTCTTGGGTAACGCCGGCACACAACCAAAATGCTTGTTTACGCGATCTGCAACGTCGCTCGGGTCTGCATGGAGCGATACGACGAATTCCTTGACACTGCCTTCTGGCACGCGCCGCATATTGATGGGCACGCCTTGAGTGGACATCAGGAAGACCGGAATCTTCGACAAAAGTGGTTCCGCATGCTTTTTTTCTAAGATCGTATAACCATCTATTCCAGCAAGCTCTATGTCGAGCAAAATGAGGTGCGGCAATGTGTCAAAAATAGCTTTCAAACCTTCTGTGCCATCTTTGGCATATATCGCTTCATAACCTATTCCTGCCAATTTCTTCTGGACGCTCTCGCCAAAAACTGGATCACTTGCAATGATTAGGACTTTCTCTCCATTACAAATGCTTTTCGCATCAGGCTGCATAGGCCTCAATTTTAGCACATAACCACCGTTTGTCGCTGTTGAAAACTTCTAGAGGCCGAATTTCTCCTTGAGCACGATAAGCTCATCCCTTACTAGCGCCGCAGTCTCAAAATCCAGCCCCTCTACTGCTTCTTTCATCTGCTTTTCCTTCTGCTTGATGAGAAGTTTCGGATTGCTTTTGGCCAATTCCTCGTCTATCTTTGCCATTTCGCCGACAGCTTTGCTGTGTTCAGAGCGCATCTGATCGGTAATGTCATGGATCTGCTTTTTTATGGTCTGCGGAGTTATGCCATGCTCCGTGTTGTATGCGATCTGGATATTCCTGCGCCTCTCGGTTTCCTTGATCGCGCGATCCATGGAGCCGGTCATATTATCGGCATAGAGAATGACTCGGCCCGCTGCATTCCTGGCGGCGCGTCCGATGGTCTGGATGAGCGCGGTCTCGGATCGCAAGAAGCCCTCCTTGTCTGCATCCAAGATGCCTATAAGCGAAACTTCCGGCAAATCCAAACCTTCTCTTAACAGGTTCACGCCCACGAGACAATCATATTTGCCTTTTCTAAAATCAGTCAATATCGTGATCCTTTCCATAGTCTTTACATCGCTATGAAGGTATTGCGTCTTCATTCCCTTTTCTTTCAGGAATTCCGAAAGGTCCTCGGCCATTTTCTTGGTCAAAGTAGTCGCGAGCACCCGATCGCCTTTTTTTATCGTCTTTTCTGCTTCAGCGATGAAATCAAAGATCTGGCCAGGGTATTTCTCATCCGTATCGGAACCGGCGGAGGGCAAATCTGCACTCACTGGTTTAACAATGATCTGCGGATCCACAAGCCCTGTCGGCCTGATGACCTGCTCTACGATCTGCTGGCTTTCTTTGCGCTCATAATCGCCCGGCGTCGCGGAAGTGAAGATCATCGGACCTACCCTTTCCAGAAATTCTGGGAATTTGAGCGGTCTATTGTCCTTGGCTGATGGCAGACGAAAGCCGTGCTCCACCAAAGTGTCTTTTCTTGATCGATCGCCTGCATACATTCCATTCAGCTGTGGCACCGTGACATGCGATTCATCTATAACAGTAAGGAATTGCGCTTTGCCGTCCTTATCGTGAGGAAAATATGAAAGCAATGAGTCTGGGGGTTCGCCTGGCATCTTGCCGGAAAAATGGCGGGAATAGTTCTCTATGCCATTGGTATAGCCTATTTCGCGGATCATTGAGAGATCGTATTTGACCCTGCGCTTCAGCCTCTCCGCTTCAAGGACTTTCCCTTCCTTCTCCATAACTTTCAAGCGGTCAGCCAATTCTGCCTGAATGGTTTGGAGCGCCTTCTTCGTCTGATCGTCACTGCTGATAAAGTGCTTTGCAGGAAAGATGTAGACGACATCATGCAAACCGCGAACCGAGCGAGAAACAGGATCAATCTCGGTTATCTGCATTATTTTGCTTTCGCCGTATTCGATGCGATAAAGCGTACGGTCATTCACAGGCATGACTTCTACGGTATTGCCGATAGCCCTGAATTGACCGGACTTCATGTCGGCATTTGTCCTCACAAAGTGTATGCCGATCAATTTTCGTATCAGCTCGGCACGTGATATTTCCATGCCGACCGACAGCTTCAGATTGACCTTCTCATATTCGACTGGACTACCTAAGCCGTATATGCAAGAAACTGAAGCGACGATGATAACGTCCCCCCTAGTCAAAAGGGCCTGCGTCGAAGCATGGCGCAAACGCTCTATTTCCTCGTTGATCATCGCTTCCTTCTCTATATAGGTATCAGTTGAAGGAATATATGCTTCTGGCTGATAGAAGTCGTAATAAGAAACGAAATAGTGTACGGCATTATGGGGAAAGAATTCTCGGTATTCTTGGGCAAGCTGGGCAGCCAAAGTCTTGTTATGGGCGATGACCAAAGTCGGCTTGTTATATTGAGCAATGACATTGGCCATGGTAAAAGTCTTTCCGGAGCCAGTCACGCCGAGGAGCGTCTGCTTATCCAGTTTTTTGTCCAAGCCGCCGACAAGCGATGCTATCGCCTTGATCTGATCGCCTGCCGGCTTCATGCCGGTAGTGATTGTAAAAAGTGATTTATGCAATTATGTTCAAAGCTATAGCATATAAACCGAGAACCCTCAACTGTTCGGCCTTGGGCGCGTATTTTACGCCGACTGAAAGCATCTCTTTTGTTACGATCTCTACTTCTGCATTGGGATATTTTTTCTTGTAACTATCTATGAAAAAAGGCTCATGTATCCTAGAGGAGATCATGACGGACTCCGGAATATAGCCGGTGTAGCCGGAATTCTTGAGCAATTTCAGAAATTCCCCCATCCAGCCCCGTTGCACATCTTGGATGATATCGATGGATTTTCTGTCCGCATCAGGCACAGTCTTGCCGCTCAAATACATGGTGAGATATGAGTCAGCCATGCTATCTGATGTCTGCATGGCATGAGCAATGGAGCGGACCACGGTATTGATGCCTCGAGAAAAAGATCCGAAAAATACGCACATCTGCTGATCGACGATGACGACGTCGGTCAGTTCGCCGTGGATATGGACAAGCACATAGCTCGCCTTATTGGGCAGTATCTGCTGGGTTCCTATATGATGCAGAAGCAAGGAAGAATGGAAATGGACGTTATTTTTGTGCACGACATGTGCGCAAGCCTCCTCGAACCTTTCGATAACCGCTTTTCCTACTACGCTTGTAGCAAATGATATATCCATAGAATTTGCCATCTTGCCTTCCCATTCGGGTATAGAGTAGCCATTTAGCCTGATATCGAAGATTTTTTCTTCCACTATATCCTGCCTGCTGGAATCTATGGCTAGATATTTTGACCTTTCGCCGCTGATCATTTCTTTTATGCCTTTGCTGGTAATCGCGGCCGGTTTTGAAAAAGCCTTCGAAAGCTTGCGTGCATGAGATGCTATCCAAGGCGACGAAAGCACAAAATGCACTTCGGAAATTGAGTGCGGCAAGCGCATATCGGCATGCCTCATGGCATGGAATTCCTTGAGAGCTTCATCGACGCCTTCACTGATATGATTGGTGGTAGCTTTGACCAGATAGTTGGCATCTACATCATCACGCTGCTTTATGAATTTGCTGGAATTGAAAAGTATGAGCGGCAGCTGGCTCTTGGAGAGATGGACAATAGTGACGCGAACGATGGAGCTCTGGACGCTGATCATCAGGATGGCCTTATCTTTTGCTTTGGAGCCGAAAATCATTGCTATCATTTTAGCAGGACTGCCTTTATCCTCCTAATGCCTTGCGCGACAGCCTCCTCTTTTTGGATCTTGAATTTCCACTTTCCTTCCGGACCGGCCAATTCGCGCGTATTCGCAACATGAGGCCCGCCGCAGAATTCTTTGGAATATGCGGTTTTGAGATCATTACCTATGAAATATATAGATACTTCATCGCCATATTTATCTCCGAAGAAGTGCCTGGCTCCAGTCTTCTCTGCTTCGCTCTTGCTCATAACAACTTTATTCATGAGCAAACCTTCCTGGATCTTTTGGTTAACGATATCCTCAACCTTCTTCTTCTCCTCTTCTGTCATCTTCGCTCCATGGGCAAAATCGAATCGCAACCTCTCTGCTGTGATATTCGATCCCTTCTGCATTACATTCTCACCCAAGACATCGTGGAGTGCCTGATGCAGCAAATGCGTTGCTGTATGATATCTCACGACCATCTGATTGGTGGCATCTTCCAGTCCGCCCTTGAATTTCTTTTCGGCGCCGGTGCGCGACAATTCCTGGTGCTTTTTGAATTCGTCCTCATAACCTTTAATATCAACCGACATGTTTTTTATTTTTGCCAGCTCAACTATCATATCTATCGGCAGTCCATATGAAGTAAAGAGTTTCAATGCATCCGATCCAGATATATTATTTCCCGCAATTTTTTCGAATTCTCTAGTACCCTGTTCTAGCGTCTTTGTGAATTTCAAAGCTTCTTCATTGATAATCCTTTTGATCAGCGCAGACTTTCCAACCAAATCAGCATATATTTGTTTATAGATTCCCAACACTGCATCAACTAGACTCGAAACCGTCTCATCATTTACCTTTTGTGCAGAGGTATGAAATATAGCCTTGCGTATGAGCCGTCGCAAAACATAACCCCGATCAGTATTTGATGGTGTAACCCCGTCTGCAATCAAAAATACAGACGCTCTCACATGGTCGGCTATTATTCTTTGGCTTCTTTCCGAATCCGCAAGGTTTTTTGCAACTTTGAAAACCGGCTTCAACAGATCCGTATCATAAATATTATCCACCCCCTGCAATGTCATCGCCAGCCTCTCCAACCCCGCCCCAGTGTCCACCGAAGGCTTCGGCAACTTGCCCACGATCTTTCCATCCTTTTTCTCATATTGCATGAAAACGTCATTCCAGACCTCGATGACTTGCCTTTTGGCATCAGCTTCTAAAAATTGCGATTTAGTTATGGGTTTGCCGCCGAACATGTTTCCGATATCGTAATACATTTCTGTATCGGGGCCGCATGGGCCATTTGCACCAGCTTCCCACCAATTGGAGCTCGCGGGCATGAAAAAGATTCTGCTTGTTGCGTTCTCCCTCTCCTCGTTTGAGGAGAGGGTGGGGGTGAGGTCTGACTTAAAAACTCCACGCCAAATCCCTGCCGCCTCATCATCTCTGGGAGCATTTTCGTCACCTTCAAAGACTGTGACGTAAAGCCTTCTTGGATCCAATCCCAGCCCCTCTTCCTTGGAAGTCAAAAATTCATAGCTCCAGTTGATAGCTTCTTTCTTGAAGTAATCGCCCAACGACCAGTTGCCTAACATTTCAAAGAAGGTCGCGTGGGTCTTGTCGCCAATGTCATCGATATCAACTGTCCTCAAACATTTCTGAACATCAGCTAGGCGCTTTACCTCTTTGCCATCTTTGATAAAAGACTTGCCAAGCAAATAAGGCACTAGAGGCTGCATGCCAGCAGTATTGAAAAGAGTCGAATCGGTTATGCCTTTTTCATCGGCAGTGACAAGCGATGCAGAAGGAATGATAGTATGCCATCTTTTCTCAAAGAATTTGAGGAATCGCGAGCGGATCTCTGATGAATTCATGGGAGAAATATAGCATTCTATTTCTTATCTGTCAGTTTCTCCAAAAGATCGATATCCCTCTCTATCTCCCTCAAACCTTCCTGCCAAAAATCTGGCTTGCTCACATCTATGCCGATTTCTCTCAAAATATTCTCCGGCGAATCCTTGCCGCCTGCTTTCAGGAATTTTTCTATAGAAGTCCAGAATGCTTTGTCAGCTCTATACCTTCGCAAGAGAGCTTTGGAGACGAGCATCCCGAAGGCGTAAGTGTAGACATAAAAGAACATGCGGATGTGAGACCAGCGAACGAACATGTAGCCATCTTTTCTTTCCAACCGGAACAATGGTCCCAAATATTCAGACATATTTTTTACATAAAGATCAGCGATTTCTTCCTTTGAAATGTATCCTTTGGTTCGAATAGCATCATGCAGAGCATTTTCATTGTTGAATCCGGCCACTTGGCAGAACACAGTAGCTATGCCGTCACTGATCTTGTCGTGAAGCACGATAATTTTTTCTTTGTCAGACAGCTTTTCGAACACTGATTCCAAAGCTATCGCTTCAAAAAGAGTGCTCGCAGTCTCTGCCAGCGCGGTCGAGTAGCTTGAATATATTGGGCCTCTTTCTCGCGATAATTCAGAATGGAATGCGTGGCCGAACTCATGCGCCATTGTAGTGAATGAGTATAGATCGTCGGTATAATTCAAAAGAAGCAGTGTCGGCGAATCAAAGCTGTGATTGCAATAAGCGCCGCCAAGCTTGCCCACTCTAGGGAAGACATCTATTTGGCCATTCTTCACAAACTTGTCTATAACTCCCGAATAAAAAGGATTCAGATTGCCAAACACCGATTTGAGCGTAGCAACCGCATAATCGAAAGGAAATTTGGTCTTTATGGTCCCCAACTTCGCAGCACGATCGCTATGGCGTAACGTGTTCAGCTTTAGAAGCTTGGCCTTTAACTTGTAAAATTTGTGTGAGATCGCAAAATTAGCAGAGACAGTCTTTGTAAGCTGCTCGACTACTTTCGGGTCGTTCCTGTATTTTCTTACTGTATTGTCATAAGGTTTTTCATATCCGCGGAGCTCATCATCTATCTTCTTATTGGTTATGATGGCATTGAGTTCGATCTCTGATATTGACGCAATGGATTCCAGTACATCCGTAATATTCGACCAAAGTTTTTTCCTATCTTTTGCACTCGATAGCTCTGGAAGCAATTGTGAAGCAGACGAAATCGGCAGTTTCTTCCCCTTCCAAGACACGGACTTGCCATTCAAAATCTTCTCATTGCCCATCACCCACATCTCATGCGCAGGCAAAACCTTGAGGTTCATGATCTTTTCCTGTTCTACAGATAGGCTGTGCTTCGCATCCATAAATGCCCTCTCCAAAAATACTCTGAAATGCTTGAGTTTTTCGCTCTTTAGGAACTTAGCTTGATATTCCTTGGAAATATTTCCCAAAGAGATGGCGAAGAATGTCACTTTATTGTCGCATTTCACCATTCGGTCGAGATAAAGGGAAAACTTGGCTGATGCTTCAGTATTGGTCGAGTCGATATCCTTAAGCGAGTAAAAATATAAAAGTGGTTTTGGCGAAGCAAAAGCCATCAGCTTTTCTGCATCAGTAAGCACTTTCAGCAAAGTGTCCTCATTTTTTAAATATTCTTTTTCGGCCGTATCATACTTCTTGGCAAAACCGTCAAAAAGACCTTCGATCTCCAGCATGTCAGATTCTATCTTCGGATCTGTCGAAGATCGGTAAAACATTTTCAGGTTCCAGCGGTAATCTTTCATAAACTCAATTATGCATATTTTCTTAATATTTCAAAATCTTTCTTCAAACTCTCGATATTATTGGGATTATAGACAGCCACGCAAGGGTGATAAAGCGTTGCAATGTCTATATCGCCATAAGAAGCTTTTCCAGAATATGCTTTGCCATGCGCCTTCCCTATCGGCTCGAGTTCCAATTCCAGGTCGAACTTTTTCATGATGTAGCCCATGGCATAGCGGCCGAGAGATGCGATGACGCGCGGCTGAATGATTTCTATTTGCCTATCCAAAAAAGGTCCGTAGATATCTATCTCACCTTGGAGCGGGTCGCGGTTTTCTGGCGGCCGGTCTTTCACTATGTTAGTTATATAGACAGAAGTACGAGGAATACCTACATGTGCCAGCAATTGGTCGAGAACCTTGCCGGCAGCGCCGCAAAAAGGCCTGCCGGTTTTGGCTTCATTCCGCCCAGGCGCTTCGCCGACAAACATGATCTTGGCGTCATGGCTGCCTTCGCCTATGACTGGAAAATAATTATTCGTGGTCCGATATTCATACAGAGGCGAGGCCTTCAAGACAAGGACCTCATCGCGTATCTGCTTCATTTGCTCGGTTTTGGTCATGACACATTCACTTCGCTAATTTTATGATGACCTGGCATTCCTCTAGAACCTTGGTAGTCATAGCGTCGTCAGCGCCTATGTCATGAATGAACTGCGGCGTCTTCGTGATATCAGAACATAATAGCGCGCCGCGGCCTATAAGATCCCTTTTCTGGTTGTGCGACAAGGAAGAAAGCGAAGTTATGGGATGCAGAGAATATTTTTCTATAATCTTTTGCAGATTGGCTTCTTGCGGATAATTCCAGCCTATCATCTTGAGATTGTTGCATTCGCCATATTTCACCGCCTTGTCGGTGAACTTGGTATTGGTCACCAGCCAGCGCTCGGTCAGCTTCCTTTCCGCGCCGCCGAAGTTGAAAATCGATTGTGACAGATCATCGCAACGCGCCTTGATGTAGAGCACGACCTTCAAGTCTGACTTTGTGCCGATCTCATTGTGGAATTTTGCCTCCACCATAGCGAGTTCTTTGTCTTTCCAGGCGACAACGTCGACTTCGTGGTCGACGCATGAGCCCATGACGATCTGGTCAGTGACTGCTTCATAGCCCCAGACATTGAATATGCGCGCGACGAATTTTTCGAAGGGAAAACCGTCCGGTCCTAGCTCGAATATGGCCCGGCGCATGGAATACTTGACCGCGGCGTGATGAGAATGCTTCTTGAGCAGTTCGAAAGCATGAGAATAGATCTCGGTGGTGGTCATGCCGTCGCGCATCTCCTTTTCTATCTCGTCTACGATGTCTTCTGTGGCTTCTTCATTGGCGCCGACCCTCTTCAAAGATTGGATGAGCTTTTCTTCCTCGAAAAGTTGCTTGGTACCGTCGGATTTGATGACGCTGACTAGGTGATTCATGGCGCAAGTATATAATAATCGACGATCGATTACCAACAGGAAAAACGCTCTGGTAGGCTCTCCCTCCTCGCTCGACGAAGTGTCCCCGTCGTCAAGCTCCGTGGACACTTGTCATCGCTACGACGGTCGAGCCAGTTCGCAAGGTTCTGTTGTTAAATCCTGATCGTCAGCTATTCAGATGATTACGCCGCCGCCTAAACACAACTCTCCATCATAAATGACCAATGACTGGCCAGGAGTAAGCGTGTCTTGGAGATTTTCGAATTCGATGGCAGTTTCGGAGAAATTGGCGGAGATGATGCGGACGTTTTGAAGCACCTGGCGATAGCGGCTGCGGGCTTGTAGAGTGAAGAGTGCCGGATTTCGCCCGCCAGACTTTGAATTATGATCAGTGTTGATAGGAGGCGCTTCGCCAGAAACCCAATTGACCCTCTCTATGCAAACCTTATTCTGCGCGCTTGGAAGCAAATGCGAGACATCCTTATTCGAAACGGTAATCGTATTCTGCTCCACATCTTTTTCGATCACATAATACGGCAGATCATTATTCGTTTTCGATGTAATAGTAAAGGCGTGCCTCTCGCCGATAGTGAATAATAGCGCGCCAGGGTGCGTGCCAATTATTTCGCCTTTTTCATTGATAACATTTCCCTTCTCGCTCTTTATATAGTGCGCCAGAAATTCCTTGACATCGACTTTGCCAATGAAGCAGAGTCCTTGGCTGTCTTTCTTCGCCGCGTTCGGCAGCTTGAATTTTCTGGCCAGCTTTCTTACTTCCGGCTTTTTCAAATCTCCGACTGGAAAAATAACATGGGCGAGATCTGGCTGATTCAAAGTCCAAAGGAAATATGATTGGTCCTTGTTTCCATCGCGGCCAGCAAGAAGTTTGAAGGTTTCATCAGACCGCCCCACTCGCGCATAATGCCCAGTGGCTATATAATCAGCGCCCTGCTTTTTTGCCCATTCCCAAAAAGCGCCGAATTTGACTTCACGGTTGCACATCACATCAGGGTTAGGTGTGCGACCAGACTTATATTCTGCGATCATATAATCAATCACGCCTTCCTTATATTCTTTTTCGAGATCCAGGGTTATAAACGGCACATCCAAGTGAGCGGCGACTCTCATAGCATCGCGCCTATCCTCTTTCCAAGTGCATTCTATCCAGTCGGGCTGCCAAACCTTGATGAAAACGCCTGTGACGTCATGGCCAGCGTTTTTCAATAGTGCGCAGGAGACTGCGCTATCGACGCCGCCGGACAAGCCCACAAAAACTTTCTTTTTTGTAGATTGACTACTCATGATAGGTATGTTAACATTTTGGCAGAGTTTTACAACCTTCACAAAGGAAGCATACTGAATGAAAAACAAAATACTGATAGTGGAAAGCGCGGCAGATCTTGCGATCGACATCGGAAGCTTCAAAAGGATAAACTATGAAGTTGTCCCCGTTACTAACAGTCTTGATGCCATCAAGATGTTAAGCAGCCAAGAAGACATCAGCCATGTGCTCATTGGCTTCAACCTGCAGGGCTTGACTGGTCCCGATCTGGTACAGAAGATCAGGGAGACGAACAAAACAGTCCATATCTGTCTCGTGTCGGTTGCGAGCGACGAAAGCATGTTGCAGGCGGCGCTAAGTTCAGGAGCGAACAGTACGCTTCGCCGGCCTTTCAGCGCATCGGTCCTGCTTGCAGCGTTGAAAAGCAGAGAAGATCGAGAAACAGAAAATCGCGCGCGTAAGCCAAAACTGTAACTGCAACACGCGCCAAAGCCGGACTTGACTCTCCGGCTTTTTTTATGCGTTGATCTTCGACTCGGTCTGCCTGATCTCCTTGTTGACCATGTGTCCATCCTTGTCGAGCTCATAGATCAGAATCGCGCCAAAAGGCATCTCGACGTTCTTCATTTCTTTGTCCGGGATATTCTCGATATATTTCATCAGCGACCTGATGCTGTTGCCATGCGCGACGATAAGCACGTTCTTGCCTTCCTGCAAAAGCGGCAAGATGTTGGCCTTGAAGTATGGCAGTGCCCTTTCATAAACCATTTTTAGCGTTTCGCCGTTCGGCACGGGATGGTCCCAATCGCGGCGGATATTGTCGAACTCTTCCTTGCCCATCAGCTCCTGCATCTCCCATTTGTTCTTGCCGGTATAGTCGCCGTAGTCGCGCTCATTCAAGGCCGCGCTCTGCTCGATAGGCAAAGTCTTGCCGACCATGAAGCCGCCTCTCATGGATTCCAATGTTTCTATCGCGCGCAGCTGCTTGGAAGTGAAAGCCTGGTCGAAATAGAAATCTCCTATGAGCGAGCCCATCTCTGCGGATTTTTCGCGGCCATAAGGGGTGAGGTGGACGTCGGTCTTCCCGGTCCACTTGCCGAGCTTATTCCATTCCGATTCATGGTGGCGGACGACGACGAGCTTGCCGATCTTGCTTTCAGTGTTCATTTTGGAAATATATTAGGTTTAATTTCGTCGCAGCGAGACACGCAATAGTTTTTCAATTAAAAATTAAGAATTAGTACTTTGCGAGAATCCCGTAAGGGCACGGAATTTTTAATAGAAAAACTATTGCGTGTCTCGCTGCGACGAAAACAATCATATCACGCATCGACTCCGACAGCTTCATTGACATTATTGAATCCGTCACGATCTAATAATTTTACAAGTCCGCGATTGATCTCGCTTATGACCTGTGGTCCTTCGAATATCATTCCCGTGATCATCTGCACCAGCGATGCACCAGCGCGAATCTTCTTATAAGCATCTTCAGCGGTAAAAATGCCGCCGCAGCCGATGAGCACGAATCTGCTCTTTTCTTTTTTATGAATATAGCTCAATAATTTGTCCGACAAATCTTGGACAGGCTTGCCGCTCACGCCGCCGACTACGGGAACATTTTCGTCTACGATCAAGGGATTATTCCTCTTCTTGGTCAGATTGGTTGTGATAATGCCATGAATCCTATGCTTCTTTGCGACTTCTAGGATAGAGTCCAGCGCTTCAAATGAAATATCTGGCGAGAGCTTTATAAAAACCGGCTTGTCGGTGGGGATGCGATCGATCTCTGTGAGCAGCCTGTCGAGCTTCACCGAGTCCATGAATGTCTGGCCTCCTTCGGCATTGGGACAGCTGACATTCAAGGTAAAATAGTCCCCGATCTCTACGAATGCCCGAAATGCCTTGGCATAATCCTGCACAGCTTTTTCTATGTCAAGATTATCCTTGCAATTTGTCATAGCAACGCTCGTGCCAATTCTATTCTCAAATCTCAAATCTCTTAATCTCGCGGAAATTGCGTCACACCCGTCATTTTTCAAACCATAATAAACAACCAGCCCTTTGGACTCTTTCAATCTCCAAAGCCGCGGTTTGGCATTGCCTTGGCAGGCATAGCCGGTAATAGAACCGACCTCCTCGAAGCCAAAGCCGACGCTAGGGAGTATCTGGGTAAGCTCGGCATTCTTGTCGAAGCCTGCAGCTAGGCCGATAGGATTGGCAAATATCATGCCTAATATCTTCTGCTCAAGCCTCTTGTTGCTATATCCGAAAGCAGCTCTTGAAATAGCCCTCATTGCCTTATATCTTCCGAGCTTCACGCCAAAAGCAGTCATTCGGTCATGGACATTCTCCGGGTCCATGCGAAAATATATGGGCTTCAATACGGCCACATAACAGAAATGGATAAAGGCGTTCCTGCATTTGGTGATAAGATTTTTCACAGGAATATTATTGCATAAAAACGAAATTATAAAAAATAATATAGCCTCTTTGAAATGCTATTTGGACTTAGCTCGCTTGTCGAGAATTCCTCGTATCGACGGGCTTATCGCTTTGTCCGTGCGGTGGATACACCCGATCCAGCAACATGGTCGGCGCATTCCCTCGATGAGCTCCGAAACCACCCTTCTTACATGGTCCTTCCGCGTTGCCTCCTGCTTCACCGAAATGGTCCAGCAAATCCACTCGTTCCGCGCAAGCGGCGATATATCTTCCCATTTCGAAAGCGCTTTCGGAGAAGAAGCGAGAGCATTCTTCATATCTGCAGGCAGCGTATGAACGGTTCCTCCGGAGAGATGTTTTGGGATCATATAGCAAATTATACATTATTCGTTCTATAAAACTATGGCAAATCGACGATATACAGGCTGATGAATTTCTCTACCGCATCGACTGTCGCGTCCTTAAGATTTGCATTGCTTTCTGCTACCCATTTCGCAAAATTATACAGTTCCTGATTGCTTATTTTTAACCACTTATCATTATCTGCTAACAAGAAAAGTGTCGTGGAGACCGCAATTCTTTTATTGCCATTTTGAAAGGGGTGATTCTTTATCATCAAATAAAAGAGGATGGCAGCCTTTTTTATCAGGCCTTTATAAATGTCCTCATCCTCGAAGCTTTGGAATGGTTGAATGAGGCAACGCTCCAACACATTCGGAAAACGAGTGACAAAATCTGGAATCGGCTCATCAAACGCCATGAGTTTCTTGGCTAAATCATATGCGATGTATTCGACATCAGCTACTGAAAGTATTCTCATGATGATTTATTCTTTACCGAGCATTTTGAGAGCTTCGCCGTATTCTTTGACCGTCTTGTCTACCGATCTTTCAATCTCTTTCTTCCGTTCTGCTGACAAAACGACACCTAACGCCGCACTCAAATCAGCACTTTCAATAACATAATTGCGGCCGATCTTCCTAGCTTTAATTTGGCCGTTTTTAATCTTCTTGAATATAGCAATGCGGCTAATGCCAAGGATTTTGGCAACTTCAGATGTTGATAGTAATTTATTATTTTCCATGGTCCAAATATACACTATGTTAACCGAATATGCAATGGTTAACATGTGTTAACTCTAATAAGTGAGGGGTTACAATCTGAGCTTTTCCAGATTCTTATTGCGGAGGGTAAGGGATTCGAGTCCTACAGACTCTGTACGGGTTTCGCATTTTTGAGGTAGTATGCCACCTCAAAAATATACTCAACCTTTTCGAATCCCTTAACGCAAGCCGCGCAGGCGGCTTGCTCCATCTCGCAAAATATATTCCTCCTCGTTTTGCTCGGAGTCATTATTTTGCGGAAGTTTTTACTTGAAGTTCGAACATTTTTCGCTGAAAATCCTGAATGATTTTTCCTTGAATGAAATGCGGAGTCGCTTTGCGACACTGTTTTCCGGCCTTCGCCGGCACGATCTGCTGATCGCCTACGGCGGTTTTCCGTCGCAATCTCAAAAAAGTGGAGTCGGACGGCACGGCAGGAGGGGTGTGGGGAGGAATGCCGTGCCGTCCTCCGCTTTGTTTTTGGGGCGGGCGGTGGGGTTCGTGTGGTTCAATTCCACCATTTGAGCCACAAGTCTGTTTTCAGGAACTGCAATCATATTAGCACAAATCGTCACAGTGATTCGAAGCGGTCCACTTCCGCTTCAGATTGAGTTCGTGGCGCACCCATCGGATGTCCGAATGGCTCTCGCACTTTCCACCGTTGCTAATCGCAACCGTGGAGTGCTCCGCCATACAGACATCCTCTGG
>CAZKSQ010000015.1:0-15159 GCA_964555555.1 uncultured Candidatus Saccharibacteria bacterium
TTTACCCAGTTCTTATTCGTGCTTATGTGTTTTACGAGCTGAAGCGGCGAGTAATGCGTATAATTCGGATCCTTGAAGCGCGGGAAGTTCCTGTGGATGAGGTAGAGGAGAGGCAGGAGCATGAGGAGAGACGCAAAGAAGGTGTTGCGATAATTGCCTTCCGTGCCGATGAGCATGCTGCCTATAAGGGGTGCGATGATCCAGGAAGCGTTCAAGGTCGCGTTGTAGAGGCCGCGAACCGAACCTATGTGTACGCTGTCGGTGTAAACTTCAAGGAAAATATCGAGATTCAAGCCTATCAGAGCTACTACCGCGAGTTGCAGGATGAAAGCGGTTGATACCAAGACAGTGGAATTTGAAAAGAATAGCGTGATAAAGAGTACGATCTGTATGCATACCAGTAGGACCGTTGTCTTGTAATTGCCGAACTTCCTGATGAATGATGGCGCGATGAGAAAACCGAGTATGGAAACGGCAGAACCGAGCATGTATATGTAGCTCACCACGCTTTCGCTGGCGAACTGGCTCAAGAAGCTCGAATTCGAATACATCGGCACCACCGAGTGGAGCGTAAAGATGAAGCCGATGACGGCGATCGTATAGATGACGTGGCTTTTTGGCAGGGAACGGGAGGTGCTGATCTGCATATCGGAATATTATAGCATGGAGGTCTTTTCTCTAGCTCAAAAATATGTGTAAAAATACCTCAAAACAGAGCCATTTTGCATATGTTGACTTTAAGTTACGAAAATGATATAATACAGCCTGATTCAGAACCCACATAAACATCAAAAAGGAGATTTGTGAATATTGAAAAAACATTGGCTTTCATCATTTGCGCGTTCGCTGTTCTCATCATTCCGCCGGAAGCGATGCGGGTGGCGGATAGTCTCGGCCGGACCAACGGAACTGGGTTGCTGACGGGTTTTGTTATTACCGGGTCTGTGGTGGCGGCAACTCTGGCTATTATGAACTCTAGCCCTAGGTTTTGGTATTTCTTCAACACCTGCATATTCGCAGACTTGCTCTACAGTTGGCACAGCCATTCGTGGCCATTGAAGCAGTTGATCTCAACAATCCTCCTCTGTGCCTTGTTTGAATTGGTTATAGGTCAGATTTATGGGTCAGATAATGACTCCAAGGTTCAGAGGAGCTAGCGACAGTTGGTACGGCGCTTAAAGATGTATGCTCTAAGGTGTATTCGAGAAAGGCGCTCTGAAAAAGGGCGTCTTTTTTATATTTAACACAAAATCCGCCGAAGCGGATTGTGTTCGAACTCGCGGCAGTTAGCTCTTTCTCAGCAATAAGAGAATTTTAGGTTACCAGACTTGTAAAGTCAATATTGGTTCTATAGTACTAGTCTCACAACTTTTTATTCCATTCGTCTTTTGAAATAGCTGCTTGTTTCAGTATTTCTTTTAGCAAAGCAATAGAAATATCACCAACATGAGGGTTTGGTATATGTACTTTCAGGGAACCTTTTATCATGAAGAGGTGTCTCCCTCCGGAAAATGGCCCGTCGAAACCAAATTGGCGCATTCCAAATATCAGTTTGCGGAGAGAAATATTTTTAAGCATTTCGGAACTGACCTCGGCGGTCGAAATTGATGCTCAATCCCTGAATTTTTTCACCACACTTTATCTTTAATACGACCCAGTCTTCGAGTACTTCAGCCAACTGTTTTCTGCAACTTTCAAGAGTGTGAGAATTTGCCCAGACACCGCTCAAGCCTTTGATTTCGCCGAAATAGGTTCCATCTTCAAGGATTTTGTAAATAGCATAGTCAAGTTTGGAGTTTATAAATGACGTGATCATGCCTAAATGCTATACCAATTGTTATGGTCATGCAAGGTGTTTTGGTGTGGCTCAAATATTAAGGAATTAGCCACAAGATTTCTTTGTCAAATAGTCAGAATAACCGGTATGACCATCGGCCTCTTCGCTGTTTTCTGCAATAGGTAATGGCTAACAGCGTCCGTAATAGCATCTTTGACCAAGTCGATATTGATCGGATTTTGACCTTGTGTAGCTTTCTCGGTCGTCTCTTTGATCAATAGCCGGACCTCGTGCAACAATTCTTGCGACTCGCGAAGATATACAAAGCCGCGGGAAATGATATCGGGGGATTTCTTCAGCTTGCCGGTAGTGACATTGATGATGCCGAAGACGATGAATATGCCGTCTTGGGCTAGCATTTGGCGATCGCGTATGACGACATCCTGGACATCGCCTACAGAAAAGCCATCCACAAGCACTAGGCCCGAAGGCGCTTTTTCCTTGAGCTTGACGATGCGCTTGCCGCCTTCTTGGATCTCAATGATGGAACTGTTGTCTGGAACCACTACTGCATCCTCGCTAAGATTGTTCGCTTCTTTGGCCACGTCCGCATGCACGCGCAGCATGTAATGATAGCCGTGCAGAGGCATGAAGAACTTGGGATGGATCTTCTTGTGTATCCACATCGTCTCTTCGCGATAGGCATGGCCGGTCGAGTGCACTTCGGCGGTGCGGTAGTGGATGATGCGCGCGCCTTGGCGGGAAAGATTGTCTTTGAGCTTTTGGACAGCGCGCTCGTTTCCAGGAATGACCGAAGATGAAAGGATGACCGTATCTCTGGGCGTGATCCTGATCTTGGCATGGGTCCTATTGGCGATGCGCATCAAGGCCGCGAATTCGTCGCCCTGGGCGCCTGTAGCCAATATCACGATGCGGTCCGGCGGATAGTTGTCCATTTCATCCGAGGTGATGATGGTCTCGAATTTCGCTTTTAGGAGACCCAGATGCTTGCAGATCTCGATATTCTGCTTCAAGCTGCGGCCTTCTACCACGACTTTCTTGCCATATTTTTCGGCGAACTCGACCATCTTTAGCAAGCGCTCCAAAAGGGAGGAAAAGGTTGCGATGATCAAGCGACCAGTGGAATTCTTGATATATTCCTCCAGGTTCTTGTGGACTGTCTTTTCGGGAATAGAAAAGCCAGGAATCTCTACATTCGTGGAGTCGGCCATGAGCATGAGCACATTCTCTTTTTCGAAGGCGCGGTTATATTCGGCTTCTTCGGCTTCGGTTGCTACGCCACCGATGTGGTCCATCTTTAGGTCGCCTGTATGGACTATAGAGCCATATGGCGTCTGGATGATGAGGCCCATAGAGTCAGGCACTGTGTGTGTGACCTCGAAGAATCTGATCTTGAATACGCCTACCGTGATAGTCTCGGTCTTTTCCACGACTCTGATGTCGAGCTTGGGCACATGCGGGAACTCCTCTTGCCTTTTTTGGATGAGCACCGAAGTCAACATGCGGGTATATAGAGGCGGGTTCCCGATACGGGGCATGATATAAGGTATGCCGCCAGTGTGGTCGAGGTGGCCGTGGGTGATCACGACGGCGCGGACTTTGTCCTGCCTCTCTTCCAAATATTTCGTATTGGGCAAGATATAGTCGATGCCAGGGGTGTTCTCGTCGCGGAATTGGAAGCCGATGTCGACGACCAGTATGTCATTGCCATATTCGATGGCAGTCATATTCCTGCCGACTTCCTCGACGCCGCCCATAGGGATGATGCGGATAGAGTCGGGGGCCAGGGGCGGTATCACATCGCCGCTTTTGTCCACTGGCACAGCCGAGGACGTCGGGCGCCTTCTAGCGGGCTTGGTCTGCTCTTTGCGCATGACATTCATGCGCGCTCCGGCGATGTGCCTGGCCATCGTTACGGGCTTTTCCGGCATCGCAGAGAAGCTGCCATTTCTGGCGCCGCGTCCAAGGACAATCCTATGGCCATTTTGTGCTGTTACGCCAGGGGAATTGGTCGAGTAAGGCGGGCGCGGCTGGCTATCGTTGCGCATGATCCTAGTCGGACCTTGCTTGCTGAAAGGCCTGCGTTGAAATCCGGGCTTATTGCCATAGCCGCCAGGCTTGCTTCCATAGGAAGGGCGGCGGCTAGAATTATTAGATTGTGGGTTTGGTGTTTGATTATTCATGATTTGCTTGTCATTCCCGCGAAAGCGGGAATCTAAGTTTTTTAATTTCTGGATTCCCGCCTTCGCGGGAATGACAGATGGTTAATTATTAGTAAATACTTTCCATACTTTCTCTGTGTTCACATACCAGTTCGCTACTGAATTCCACCTGTCTGACGGCACGGTTATTGGATTGAGCGTGACGCCTTTGAGGCTCTTCGGCACGACGTATGTAAAATCTGGCGCGTAAAGGAATATTGCCGGCATGTCTGCATTGATGAGCTGGTTCAGCTGTATATAATCCGTGGAGCGCTTGCTATCATCGCTGGTCGATCGGATATCCTCCAGCATTTTATCGACTTTGATGTTGGCATACATTGCGACGTTCAATCCTGGCGCGGCTATCTGCGAAGAATGCCAGAATGCATATAGGTCGCGATCTTTGCCGATCTGCTGGCCGAACAAGAGCACGTCATATTTGCGCGGACGAATGACATTCTGGTAAAGGTCGCTCGCCGAAAAAGTCTTGATGTCTACTTTGGCGCCCATCGCATTCCAGGCATCACGAAGCATGTCGGCAGTTTTTATAAGGTCGCTCGAGTCCGCAGTATATATCGTGAAGTCGAGGGTAGTCGAAGCGGTTTTTGAAATCTTCTTGAAATAAATGCCATTTGCATCCTTTTGCCAGCCATTGTCTTCCAAAAGCGATTCCGCAGCCGAGATATTGGCTGTAGTGCTGGCACTGTCGGATATGCTCGAAAGCGAGATCGGATTTTGAATAGCAGGATCGGCGGCAATGCTTGGGGGCAGAGGCCCGTTCAATGCCACTCCATATCCCGAAAGGGAATTCTGGATGATATCGTTCCTGTCTACGACCATAGACAATGCTTGCCTCACATTCCTGTCAGCCAAAACTTTCGATTGGCTTTGATTGAAAAAGGCACTGAATATGCGAGGTAATGGCGCGGACAAGACAGTGTAAGATTCTGCGCTGTTAGAAGCCAGCTTCGCGGCCTGATCTGATGCGATAGCAGCCAAACTGTCTATAGAGCCGGAATCTATAGCATCCAACGCCTTCTCGCTGTCAGAATAAAGAGTGAAAACTATAGTCGATATATAAGGCTTCTTGCCGTAATAGCCGCTCCAGGTCGAAAGCCTGTATTCTGAAGGTATGCCGGTAGAGTCGCGGGCAATGGAGCTCACCTTGTAAGGTCCAGAACCGATAGGTTGGATGTTATATTGGCTGAAAATGAATTGATCATCGGTAACGCTGGACCAGATCGCCTTCGGCAATATGCCGATAGTTGTATTAGAAAGGAAAGGCGAATAGGGCTGCTTCAAGATGAATTGAATTTCTGTTGATGATATTTTATTGACAGCCACATTAACCCAATCCGCTCGGTGCGGGCTTTTGAGCACGAGATCTTGGATTTTCGTTATAGTGAATTCAATATCATCAGCTGTGACCGCTGTGCCGTCTTGGAAGCGCGCATCTGGCCGCAGTTTGAAATCATAGGTCAGTCCGTCTGGCGAAATAGAATAGCTTAGAGCCAGGTCCGGCACCAGGTTGTCGCCATCATATTTCATCAGTCCGGAATATACCAAGGCACCTATATCGCGATCTACGTCAGTTATAGAAAGAATGGGATTTATTGTCCTAGGCAGGCCTATAAGCCCTTCCTTCAAGGTGCCGCCATAGGCCGGCACTTCTACCTTGAATATGTCGCTGGCCCGCACTGCCATCACTATTGCAGTTATTCCGGCCAATATCACCAGTACGCCGAATATGACCTTCTCGGTCGCAGAGAATCTCTTTATGATGTTCAGTATGCTGGAGCTGCTCTTGAAGGAGAGCTCGCTTTGTAAGTCTGATTCGGACACGATGATAATTTCTAATATTTAAACATCTATTCCAAATCAATTGTTAGAAATTTGGATTTAGGAATTAGAACTTAGGAATTTTTTATATCAGGTTAAGTAAAGCTGAAATAGCAAACAAGATTGCGACAATAATTGTAATTATGAACAAGCCCTTCTCCAGCCCTCTCCTTGTATGGTGCGCTGTGCTCCAGTTGTCACTGCCTCCGAATGCGCCCCCAAGCTGTGCCCCTGTTCTCTGCAAGAGTATCGCGGCGACCAAAATTACAGACAGTATGATCTGGAGGTAAGGGAGGAGAGATTTCATTGACCCCCGTAATCTACCATGAATGGTTTTTTTGTGCAACTTGCGCAAATCTGAATTACAAATATAATACGAAATATAATAATAACTAAATAATATGGCAAAAATGGCAAATGAAAATAAGCAAAAAGGAGAGAAGACAAGCAAGATCAAGCTCGAACCTCTGCAGGACAGAGTCCTCATAAAAGAAGACATCGATACCAAAGAGCACAAGACTTCTTCGGGCATCATCATTCCCGTCGGTTCGAATGAAGACAAAAGCAACAAAAAAGGCGAAGTTGTCGCTGTAGGCCCGGGCAGGATGGAAGAAGGAAAGCTCATCCCTGTATCTCTCAAAGTCGGAAGCACGGTCATCTTTCAGTGGGGCGACAAGGTCAAGATCGGTGAAGAGGAATATTATCTGGTCAGAGAAGGGGAAATATTGGCTGTAATAAAATAAACTACCATCGCAAATTTCTAAGTTATAATTACTAATTTCTAATAAATTTCCAAACCAAAATGTCAAAGAAAATACTTTATAATGAAGATGCCAGAAAGGCTTTGAAAAGAGGCGTAGATGCCGTAGCCGATGTGGTCAAGATTACGATCGGCCCGCGCGGCAGGAATGTTGTCTTGGACAAAGGCTATGGCTCGCCGACTATCACGAACGATGGCGTTTCTATCGCCAAGGAGATTTCCTTGAAAGATAAGTTCGAAAATATGGGCGTAGAGATCATCAAAGAGGTAGCGTCAAAGACCAATGACGTTGCTGGCGACGGCACTACTACGGCAACTATTCTTACCCAAGCTATAGTCTCTGAAGGCATGAAGCAGACCACTATGGGCGTTAGCGCCATGGCGGTGAGGGCTGGCATCGAGGCCGCTTCCAAAGATGTTGTTGAATCGCTGAAGAGAATTGCAAAGCCAATCAAGAGCGATGAAGAGATCAAGCAAATCGCCGCCATTTCTTCGGAATCGACGGAGATCGGCTCGATAATCGCCGATACTATCAAGAAAGTTGGCAAGGACGGCGTAGTAACAGTAGAGGAATCGCAGTCAACAAGTCTCGAATCAGAGGTAGTGGAGGGAATAGAATTCGACAAAGGCTATGTTTCTGCTTATATGATCACTAATGCCGAAAGAATGGAAGCAGTTTATGATGACCCTGCTATTCTGGTCACCGACAAAAAGATCGCTTCTATCAAAGAGATACTTCCATTGCTGGAACAGCTGGCGCAGTCAGGCAAGAAAGACCTGGTCATCATCGCTGAAGACGTCGAAGGCGAGGCACTGACGACATTTGTGCTCAATAAGATCCGCGGCACATTCAACGTTCTCGCGGTCAAAGCGCCAGGCTATGGCGATCGCAAGAAGGATATGCTGCAAGACATAGCCGTTACGATCGGTGCTACGGTCATCTCTGAAGAAGTCGGCTTGAAGTTCGAAACGGCCACACTATCTAATCTTGGAAAAGCTCGCAGGGTCATTGCTACAAAAGACAATACGATCATCGTTGGCGGCAAGGGCAAGAAGTCTGACATCGAAGAGAGGATTTCCCAGCTCAAGAAACAGCGCGACGCTGTCGATTCCAAGTATGACAAGGAGAAAATGGATGAGAGGATTGCCAAACTATCCGGCGGAGTCGCAGTAATTCGTGTCGGCGCCGCTACAGAGACCGAGATGAAATATTTGAAGCTTAAAATTGAGGATGCGGTAAACGCTACCAAAGCTGCCATCGAGGAGGGAATAGTTGCCGGAGGCGGAGTCGCACTGATCAGGGCTGCGGAGGAGATAGCCAAATCTTCTTCGAAGAAGACCATGACCAAAGAGCAAGAGCTGGGTTATGCCATCGTGATAAAAGCTCTGGAAGCGCCGTTAAGGCAGATTGCTGTCAATGCAGGCAAAGACGACGGCTCGGTGATCGTCGACAAAGTAAAGAATGGTAAAGGGAATATCGGCTATGATGCCTTGAAAGACGAGATGGTTGCCGATATGATCCTCGCTGGTATAATTGATCCTGTTAAGGTAACCAGGCTTGGTGTGGAAAATTCTTGCTCCGCTGCAGCTATACTCTTGACCACCGAAGCTGCGATCGCCGATGAGCCGGAGAAGAAAGAAGAGAATCAGGGACAGGGCGGTCCGCAGGGGATGGACTACTAAAAAATAATGGAGGCAATCCTATTTTCAATAGCGACATTCTTCTCGACATTCTTCGGGGGATTGTTCTCCATAAAGAATAAGGACAATCTCCATAAGGTCATGGGATTTACGGCGGGCGTTCTCGTCGGCGTGGTCTTCTTCGATATCTTCCCGGAGATCATCCAGCTCATAAAAGACAATGGCTTCAGCTCTACAGGAGCGATGGTCGCACTGGTTCTGGGCTTTCTGGTCTTTCATATCCTGGAGAAGTCTATACTGATCCACCATTCCCATGAAGGCGACTATCCGGAGCACAAGCATCCGCATGTAGGGATAATTTCCGGGTTAGCGCTCGCTGGGCACAGCTTCATGGATGGCGTGGGCATCGGCTTGGGGTTTCAGGTGAGCTCGGCAGTCGGGCTTCTGGTCGCTGTCGCTGTGATAGCGCACGACTTTACCGACGGCATGAATACGGTCGCATTGGTCCTGAATAATAAGAACAGCATGTCGCGCGCGAAGTGGCTCCTGCTTCTGGATGCGGGCGCGCCTATCCTTGGGGTGCTCTCGACTTTCCTGTTCAGGTTGCCGGAAAGCTTCTTGGTCTTGTATCTGGGATTTTTTGCGGGATTCCTGCTGTATATAGGCGCCAGCGATATTTTGCCGGAGGCTCACAGCAAAGAAAGCTCTTTCGGCACTATAGGCCTGACTATAGCCGGAATCGTTTTGATTTTCATCGTCACTCGTTTCGCCTGATTCGAATAGGCACCCTGAATCGAATCCAATCGTACTAGATGGTAATAACTGAAAAGATCAATGATCCTTTTTATCGTCTCATTCATTGCCGGCGTGCTGACAGTCCTTGCTCCATGCATACTGCCGCTTTTACCCGTAGTGCTTGCTGGATCGGTCTCTGAAACCAAAAATAAGCGCAGGCCGCTCATTATCATAGCCTCGCTATCGCTTTCTGTCTTTGTCTTCACGCTGATTTTGAAGGGAAGCACAGCTCTTATAGGAGCTTCGCCAACTTTTTGGAATTATGTCTCCGCTTTGATACTCGCAGCTTTCGGGCTGACACTGGTTTTTCCTATTGCATGGGCGAAGATTGTACTCAAAATTCCTGGTCACAACAATCCCGATCGCTGGATAAGCAAAGGGTACGGCGGCAATAGCAATTTTTGGACAGATGTCCTCGTCGGTGCCGCGCTGGGCCCTGTCTTTACCACTTGCAGCCCTACATTTTTCGTTATACTGGCGACTGTTTTGCCGCAAAGTTTGGCGATGGGTATCATAGACCTGCTGGCTTACATCATCGGTTTGGCGCTGGCATTGCTCGCAGTCGCTTTTGTCGGCCAAAATATAATAGACAAGCTCGGTTGGGCCACGAATCCTAACGGATGGTTCCGAAAAGCGCTGGGGATCATTTTCGTTATATTAGCAGTGCTTATCGCCTTCGGCTTGGACAAGAAAATAGAATCAACTATCTTGAATTCAGGCTTTCTTGATGTAACCACATTGGAGCAATCCATTCATCAGTCTTTAGGAGGACCGCAGAATGAGAGTAAATTCATCGAAATAGTCAATCCAGCCGGATTCGTTAACAGCGCGCCATTCAAGCTGGCAGATTTCGTCGGCAAGAAAGTCATCCTGATAGACTTCATAGACTATTCCTGCATCAACTGCGAGCGGACGTTTCCTTATTTGAATAGCTGGTGGAATAAATACAAAGATCAAGGCCTGGAAATAGTCGGCATCCATACGCCTGAATTCGCCTTCGAAAAAGATCCGAAAAATGTCGAAGCCGCTGCCCAGCAATTCGGGCTCATGTTTCCTATAGTCTTGGACAACGATTATTCGACTTGGAATGCATACCAGAACGAATATTGGCCTCACAAATATCTCATAGACATCCGTGGCAATGTCGTCTATGACAAGATCGGCGAAGGCGATGATGATGTTATCGAAGCAGAAATCGTCAAACTTCTGAATGATCGCATGAAATTCTTGGGCCAAAATGAAGCCGTGAATGTCGGCAGTTCGACTTTGAGCGATTATATAGTCCAAGCACAAAGCCCGGAGACTTACTTTGGCTCTTCACGCAACGAATTCTTTGGCAATGGAACTCCAGGGATTAAGACAAGCAGTTCATTTGCTGTTCCTAATGATCTCACACCCAACCAGTATTATTTGGGTGGCAGTTGGAATATACAAAACGAATATTCCGAAAGCGCGAGCACTTCATCGCAAGTATCCTATATTTTCACTGCCGCAAAGATGCATCTCGTGGCAGGCACGGCCGATGGCAGTACGATATCTGCGCAGATATTGATAGACGGGAAGCCTATACCAAAGCAGTGGTTCGGAACAGATGTTGATCCTAGTGGTAAAGTAAATATAGACATGTCGAGACTTTACAATCTCTATGCCAACAAATCTGCCGAGCAGCATCGCTTGGACATCATTTTTTCCAAGCCTGGGGTCAGGATTTACACATTTACTTTCAGCTAAATCATGGTATATTAATGTTATGAATAAATCAAAAAGAACAGCTTCTGCAATAGTGATAGTCATAGCGGTCATCGTGATTGGCCTCATCGTTTGGCTTGGCCGAACTCCTAGCAATGTGACGCCGTCGTTCGTCGCCAATGGCACTGCGCCTGTCGCTGTTTCCGAAACCACACGGGTTTCTAGTTCGCTTTCCGAATATGAGAATGCAGAGTTAGGCTTCTCCGTAAAATATCCGAGCAATTGGGAGAAAGAAGAGACCAATTCTGGCGTCAATTTCATCATCCCCATAGACAAGTCGCAGGTCTCGACCGTAGCCACGCTTCAAGCCAATGTCCAAGTGCTTTCCGGCACCTGCGCTTTCCCTCCGGTCACTACAGTCACCGATCACGGCACAGTCATTGCCGGCAATAACAGCTTTGACATGATATCCATGACCAACAGTGTTCAGGATCGGACATATTTCAACCGCATGTATTCTCTGCAGGCCGCCAGCATCTGCTATATGTTCAATCTTGCTTCCATCAGCTTCTCGCCTGATAGCAAGGGCTTGAATGGCTCCAATGCGACGCAGGCGCAGAATAATAACAAGGCTATCGTCGATACTGCCGATTCCGATTTCACAAATATGGTCAAATCATTCAACTTCGTGACCCTGCCGCCTGGCACCGAAGAAACACAAGCGGACCCAGCGACAAAATAGAAGTTAGAATAAAGAATTTAGAATTTAGAATAAAAAAACAAAAATATGATGTACATAATTCTCGCAATAATAGTAATCGTTCTGCTTTGGGCCATCATTGCCTACAATCGCCTTGTTTCTCTGGTCAATCGCGCCAAGGAAGCATGGTCAGATATAGATGTCCAGCTAAAGAGGAGATATGACTTGATACCGAACTTGGTCAATACTGTGAAGGGTTACGCCACTCACGAGAGGGAAGTATTTGAGAATGTTACCAAGGCCCGCGCGGCAGCTATGGGCGCTGGCACTCTGGCCCAGAAGGGACAGGCAGAAGCCACCTTGGCCGGAGCTTTGAAGTCTGTCTTTGCCATCGCCGAAGCCTATCCTGATCTGAAAGCCAACCAAAATTTCCTATCGCTCCAAAGCGAGCTTACAGATACCGAAGACAAGATCCAGGCCGCGCGCCGATTCTATAATGGCAATGTCCGCGATCTGAACACTTCCATCCAAGGATTTCCGGGCAATATCATCGCCAGCACCTTCCATTTTTCCGCAATGGAATTCTTCCAGCTGGATGCCGCCGATGCCGCAGCTAAGGAGCCTGTTCAAGTGAAGTTCTAGTTATCACGTTCACGCCGGCGCTGCTCTTCTTGAAAAGATTTATAAGGTAGTCCGCCAAGCCGAATGCAGAATTCATATCTTCGGTGGTATCTATGAGGCCGCGCTCGTATATATAGAGCTTATTGCCGTTAAATTCGAAGCTCATTTGTTTTGCCCTGTCGATGAGGTCGGCCATGATGTCAGGGGTGAAGATCTGATATGCTTCCGTCTCGAAATCCTTCGGCACGTAGAGGCTGAAATATGAATTAAAATCGCCTTCGAGCCTGATATGCTCGCCCAAAGATAGGAATACCGAAAGCCCGGGCAGGCCATTCAAGGCCGATAGTACGACAATGTCGGGCATATTATTGGAAAAGGTCACTTCGAAGAAAGTGAAGGAGAAAGTTACCCGGTTCTTGCCTTCCTGCACAGAATATTGATAGCAAAAAACTCTGACGGGAAGGCCATTATATTCTCCCGTTAAAATATCAAAGATCTTCCTGCTGCTGCCGACCTTGAATATCTTTCCATCTACCGACGAAAGCGGAGCGGACGGGGAGAATGCATAGCCGATCGAATCGCCAAATTCCTGCATGAATACGCGGCGCACTTTCTTTGTCACAGACCCGAAGAGTATGCATATTAGAAATATCGCTGCAAAGCCGATATAGAAAATCTCAACAGGGTAAAGCCACATCGCTATGCCGGCAGCCAAAAGGATGATGACAACGAAAGGGATGTCGTGTTTCAGGAAATATTTCCAAGCGCTCTTGTCCACATCGGTAATGATTTCTTGTTGTTGCGCGGGAGCTGTGCTCGGATTCGTGCCATTGGCTTGAGCCGGATTTGTAGGATTTTGTCCGTCCATGTATGACAATATCATATCACTTTGTTACTATAACCGCATGGCAACCCTATACACCCAACAATCCAAGAACGTCATTCGCACTTGGCTCCTCATGGCCTTGTTTTTGGCTATTGTCATTGCGGTCGGCTGGTTTATAGGTTATTACTATGACAATCCCGCCATTTTGATAATTGCGGTCATATTCGCGCTGGCCATGAATGTGACCAGCTACTGGTATTCGGATAAGATCTCGCTTTCTCTTGCCGGTGCAGTTCTTTTGGAAAGGAATCAAAACATTGAATTATTCCGCATTGTCGAAAATCTTGCCATCACCGCCGGAATGCCGATGCCGCGATTGTATTTGATCAACGATGCGGCACCCAATGCTTTCGCTACTGGCCGAGACAAGGATCATGCTGCAGTCGCCGTCACTTCTGGCCTCCTCCAAATTCTAGACAAGAATGAGTTGGAAGGCGTCATTGCTCATGAGCTTTCACATATTGGCAATCGCGACACGCTGCTTCAGACAGTCGTGGTGGTTCTGGTCGGCTTCATTGCCATTCTGGCCAACATTTTTACCAGAAGTTTATGGTTTGGCGGCGGAAGGCGTCGAGGAAATGATAGAGAAGGTGGCGGACAACTGGGCGCGATCTTAGCTATAGTCGGCATTGTCTTTGTCATCCTCTCGCCGATAATCGCTCAGCTGATCCAACTGGCAATTTCCAGAAAAAGGGAATTTTTGGCCGATACCGACGGTGCTTTGCTCACGCGTTATCCCGAAGGTCTCGCTTCCGCATTGCAAAAAATCGAAAGCTATGATGAGCCGATGAAAAATGCCAATAACGCCACGGCGCACCTATTCATCTCCAATCCTTTCGGCGGCCACGCGTCTAGAGGCATCGCAAAACTGTTCATGACCCATCCGCCGATCGAGGAGCGCATCGCTATCCTAAGGGGCATGGATGTGGGCAAGTCCTAATGAATTCTGAATCCAAATAATGTCCAAAGACAATCAACATCTGCGCATAAGCATTTTTGTGGTGATTGTCGGCGCTTTTCTCTTGCTGACGCACTGGGTTCTTTATTCTGCTCTCTTGGTTTTATTGTCCAGCTTACCGCGCGACTCCGAAATTATTCTCGGCATTATTTTCATAATCCTACCGCTTTCATTCATTGGTGCCTCGGTCCTTTCTGTAAAATATAATAATTTCCTGACGCGAGTTATTTACCGCCTCATAATGGTTTGGATGGGATTCTTCGTCTACTTCTTCCTATCAGCTTTGCTTTACGGTTTGGCGGTGCTAATTTTTCAAATGAATGGAAGCGTTGAAACTTTTGCATGGCTCGGATATTCATTGTTGATCTTGAGCGCTATTTCGGGTCTCTATGGCTTGCTTCATGCGGGAAAGATCAAAGTAAAGCGGGTTAAATTAACCGGAGGTTTCGAACTGCCGAACACGCCTGCTTCTTGGAAGGGAAGGAAAGCGGTGTGGGTGAGCGACCTGCATCTAGGACAGATCCGCGGCAAAAAGTTTGCTTCAAAGGTCGTTAAGATTTTGAATCAAATAAGACCCGATATCATATTCATCGGCGGCGACCTATATGACGGGGTGAAAGGGGATGAGAACGAAATAATTTCGCCCTTGAAGGACTTGAATCCGCCGCTGGGCGCTTACTTCATCACAGGCAATCATGAAGAATTTTCCGACGCCACTCATTTTACGCGCGCCGTTGAAGCTGCTGGCATAAAGGTCTTGAATCACGAGCTGGTTCTAATAGATGGCTTGCAAGTTATTGGAATAACCGACCATGAGTCTATTGATAAGAAAAAGTTTGCGGAAATACTTGGCGGCTTGAATATCGACCGGACTAAGCCTTCGATAATGTTGAAGCACCAGCCATCAGGCCTCGACATTGCGGAGCGTGCCGGGATAAATATGCAAATATCCGGTCATACGCACAAAGCGCAGATGTTCCCATTATTTTATCTCACGCGTCTTATATACAAAGGTTACGATTATGGCCTGAAAAAGTTCGGCAAGATGAATGTCTATACATCGAGCGGCGTGGGCACTTGGGGACCGCCTATGCGCGTGGGTACAGATGGGGAGGTGGTGGTGCTTGAGTTCTGATTTTGTATTCGAAGGATTTATCTGCTAATCTGATAACTGTCTTAAATTTTGCATTTTGATTTTTTCATTTTGCAATGCTTTAGGAGGGTTCGCATAGCGGTCTAGTGCGCACGCTTGGAAAGCGTGTGTGGGGCAA
>CAZKSQ010000016.1:0-14344 GCA_964555555.1 uncultured Candidatus Saccharibacteria bacterium
CATCTTCAACTCCAACGCCGACCAATACCGCAAGTCCGACGCCGACTGCCACGCCGACCACAACCAGCACACCAACACCTTCAAAGACATCTTCGCCAAGCCCAAGTCCCTCGCCAAAATCTTCGCCGAGTGCATTCAATGTCAATAACAATCAATCAGTTCTTGGCCTTATGGCATCAACCCTGTTCAATCCTTGGCTGAATCTGGCGAATGTGCTTGTCGGTCAGGATCTAATCAAGTAATCGTGCTGCTAAGAAGCCGCTTGTTTTCCTGCAAGCTTGCGTTATAGTCACCATATGGCAACGCTATACATAGTCGCCACTCCTATAGGCAATCTCGAAGACATGACACTTCGAGCTATTAAAGTGCTGAATTCTGTCGATTTCATTCTCTGCGAAGATACGCGCGTTACCAAGAAGTTATTGAGCAGGCACTCTATCGCCACTCCGGTTCTTTCTTACCACGCTCACAGCAAGATTTAGCGCGTTGATGAAATCATCGGCATGCTCAAGGACGGCAAGAATTTGGCACTGGTCTCTGATGCAGGCACGCCGGGGATTTCTGATCCAGGTTCTTATTTGGTAGAGAGCATTAGGAGAGATTGCCGGGAGAGAATAGAGAATGGGGAATTGAGAATAGAGGCTGTGCCAGGCCCGTCAGCACTTACCGCTGCTGTATCGATAGCGGGAATTCCTGCGACAGAATTTACTTTCCTCGGATTTTTGCCGCACAAAAAGGGCAGAGAGACTCTATTCAAAGAGATTGCCGCATCAGAGCGCACGATGATCTTTTACGAATCGCCGCATCGGATATTGAAGACTTTGGAATCTTTAATCGAACACTTGGATGAAAAAAGAAAGGTGATCGTGTGCAGGGAACTGACCAAAGTCTTTGAAGAATTGGTCAGCGGCACAGCTTCTGAAGTAAAAGGCTATTTCGAATCGCATCCAGATAAGGTTAGAGGCGAGATGGTGGTCATAGTGAGCAAATAAAGAAAGCCCTCAACATATTGAATGCGAGGGCTTTACGCAGCTTTCTTTCCGAGGCAGCCGATAAATAATGCTTCAGCTATCTTGATATCATCAGGGATTGCTGAAATAGCCGCAAATCCGTCCGGTGAAGATATCGACAATATGCGATTCGGCACGTTGTCGATGATCCGCTGGGGATCGGTGAAGATAAAATCTCTCTTATCCTCATCCTGACTGTTCTCAACAAGGACCATGCCCTTGAAGAGCCCGCTTACGAGATCTTCCTGGTCGAAGTTTGCGTAACAGACGAGCTGCACAAATCTGATGAAGCTGATCGCGCACTCGTGCCTGTTCAGCCGGATTATTCTCAACATGCCGCCGAGCCATTTGCGCCGGCCATTCGGCCGGTATAGGCGTACAGCGAAATCTTTTTCAATGTCGATGTACGGTGCAATGTCTTTTTCTGTTAAGGGTCTGGCTTTCTCATTGGCCATATGTGCTCCTTTCTGGCAAAATGATAGCACGTTGCGCTATACTATCAACATGTCGAAAAGGCAATGGATAATGATATTCGGGATTCTGCTCATAATAATGCCTTTTTTGGGGTTTCCTGGAAGCTGGGACACCGCGTTCTATGTCGTCGTCGGTTTGCTCATAGTCGCTGTTGCTTATAGTTTGGCGCCGAAGCAAGACTTGTCAAAAAAGAATGATGCAAAATCACTGCCTTTTACGGAGCATCAAAATTTTAGAGAAACAAAGAAAGCTGAAACCAAAGAAAAAGATGATAAGGATCCTGCGAAGAGGCCGGCAGTGGACGAGATTAGCAAAAATACTTCAACTATCGGAAAATGATCGGCTTCAAAAAGTTTGGCAGGAGAAAGATTGTGATAATGGTCACAGTTTTTATTTGTGTTATAGCTATAAGCATAGTTTTATTCTTGCTCATACCTTCTGCCAAGGTGAGCTATGATGTGCCGCAACCCGCGGCTGTAGCCGTCGCCAGCAGTACCGCGGATGCGAGCTCGACTGCGCCTGTCCTGCCTCCGCCATTTGTAGTTACCCACGTCGCTACTCCGATCCAGGTCAAAGCTGTCTACTTTACCAGCTGGGCCGCTGGCAATGCCAATTTCCGAAAGGAGATGTTGAGTATATTGGATTCAACGGAAATCAACGCGGTCGTAATAGACGTAAAAGATTATACCGGCCGCATCAGCTTTCCGGTCGATGATCCTATGCTGAAGGCCACTGGCGCATCGCAAGACCGCATTCCGGACATCAAAGAGTTCATCGGCGAGCTCCACAAGCGCGGCGTATACGTCATCGGGCGCATCTCTGCTTTCCAGGATTCATTCATGATCAATATCCATCCGGACTGGGCAGTGAAGACCGAAGCAGGCGCGGTGTGGCAAGATTATAAGGGCGTGAAGTGGCTCGATCCAGGAGCCAAGCCAGTTTGGGATTATCTCACTGCCATCGGCGATGAAGCCTATGCCGACGGCTTCGATGAGCTCAACTTCGACTATATGCGCTTTCCTTCCGATGGCAATCTTCGAGACATCGCCTATTCCTGGGATAATGGCGAGACGCGCGAGGAAGTCATGAAGAAATTCTATACTTATCTAGGCGATCATTTTGCCAGCACATCGGTCCCTATTTCCATTGATCTCTTCGGCCTTACCACTAGCGCAGAAGATGACCTAGGCATCGGCCAGATGATGACCGATGCTTTGCCGCATTTCGACTTCATCGACCCGATGGTATACCCGTCTCATTTCGGCACGGGCTTCATCGGCTACGCACATCCGGCACAGCATCCTTATGATGTCGTAAAATACGCTATGGAGCACGGCGTCCAAAAAGCTGACGCGGCTTCTACTTCGCCGATGAAATTGCGGCCATGGCTCCAAGCATTCGACCTCGGCGCAGTCTATACTCCCGCCATGATTCGCGCGCAGATCAATGCGACATATGATACAGGGCTTAATAGCTGGCTCCTCTGGGACGCTGGCAGCGTCTATGACAAGACTGCCTTGGTGCCAGGCAAAGACGACTCATCCGCAACAGATAAAAGCAATATCGTGGGCTCATATTAGGTTTTGCTGATTATCCACCATACTTGCTTTTTCCTGTAGAAGTAGTACAGTTATGAACCAGAAACTAGGTTGCCTTACACTCCGGATAAGGACATTCGGAGTTTGGTGGACCCCACGACAGTTGTTTAGAACCAGAGTAAGTTATGCCTGCAAGGTCATTAGACAATACGGCGATAGGAAACGGTTATGGACGAACTATTGGTCGCGCCACAAAAGATCTCATCCTTGGTAAGTATGCGGACCCGGATTTGCCGGGGCCTCAGATCACTGAAGTTGAGAAAGCTTCGATGGCCAACTATGAGGTTCGAATTCAGAGGAGCCAATTGCGCGCCTTTGGAAGCGTAGAATTGGCACGAACCAGAAGGTTGGAGTCGCTCCATTCAAAACCGACAGACAACTACTAAGCTGGCAGAAAGCAGATGTATTAGAACCCGACGCCTCTAACCAGGTGCGTCGGGTTTTTTGATTTGTGATATAATTTAGCTGAATATGGATCAAAACCGCGTTACATACTTCGGCGAGACAGATGCTCGCAATAAGCGGGTAAAATTCGGTATCAAGGCCAAAGACCGGACCAAGCATGTCTATGTCATAGGGAAGACCGGCATGGGCAAGTCCACGTTGCTGGAGAATATGGCTGTGCAGGACATACAGAGCGGCGAAGGCATGTGCTTCATCGACCCTCACGGCAAGACTGCTGACCTCCTTCTCGAATATGTTCCCAAAGAAAGGGTGAACGATGTCATATATATCGCGCCTTTTGACGTCGAGCATCCCATTTCCTTCAATGTCTTGGAGAGCGTGGATGTGGACAAAAAGCATTTGGTCGTGTCCGGCCTAATGAGCACCTTCAAAAAGATCTGGGTGGATGCTTGGTCCGCCCGCATGGAATATATCTTGACCAATACGCTCTTGGCGCTTCTCGACTATCCAGGCTCGACTCTTCTTGGCGTGAATAGGATGCTGTCTGACAAGGAATATAGGAAAGAAGTCGTTTCGAAGATCATCGACCCGTCGGTCAAGTCATTCTGGACAAAAGAATTTGCCAGCTATACCGAGCGCATGGCCGCGGAAGCTGTGCCGGCCATACAAAACAAAATCGGACAATTCACCGCCAATCCTTTGATCCGCAACATGATCGGCCAGCCGCAATCGTCTTTTGATTTCCGAAAGGCGATGGACCAGAGGAAGATCATCATCATCAACCTGTCGAAGGGCAGGATCGGCGACGAGAATATGAAGCTCTTGGGCGGTATGCTTGTGACGAAGATATATCTCTCGGCGATGTCGCGCGCGGACCTGAATGATCATGCCATGCAGGTCATGCCGAATTTCTATCTCTATGTCGACGAATTCCAGAACTTCGCCAACGCCACATTCGCCGACATCCTTTCCGAAGCCAGGAAGTACAAGCTCAACCTGACTATCGCGCACCAATACATCGAGCAGATGGATGAAGAAGTCCGCGCGGCGGTCTTCGGCAACGTGGGTACGATGATAGTCTTCCGCGTGGGCGCGACCGATGCCGAAGCGCTGGAAAAGGAATTCATGCCGGCATTCACAATGGAAGATCTGGTCAATCTCGGTTTCGCGCAGATTTACTTGAAGCTGATGATCGACGGACTCACTTCATCGCCATTTTCTGCTACGACTTTGGCGCCGATCATCCACCCAGAAATAGCTTACGTTCAGGAAATCATCGCTGCCTCTAGGAAACAGTTCGCCGGCGAACGTGCTCTGGTCGAAAAGGCTATAGTGGAATTCCATGAGACGGTCAAAAAAGCGCCCGCGCTCCCTATTTCGCCTTCTCTTGCCATTTCTCCTGCAAAGACAGCACCAAGCGCAGTCCCAACGCCTATTCAGCCCGCAGAGAAACCAAAACCAGACCCCGTCATAAAACCTACTTTTTCAAGGCCTGTAGAAACAGAAAAGGCGTTGCCTCTGTCTCATATGATGCCGAGGCCCAAGCCCAAAGCGCCCATCGTAGAAGTTTCGAAAAAGGACCTTTTGGCAGCTATTTCCGAGGCAATGAAGAAGCCTGTCGAGCTCCCGCCAAAACCTGTTGAAAAGCCAAAAGAGAAGATAGTGGAAAAGTTGGTTGAGAAGAAACCAGAAAAAATTCCAGAGAAAAAAGAAGCCAAGGCAACCGAGCCAAAGCCAGTTTCCTTGAATGCCTTGAAGCCGAATAATCCCAAAGATGATCCAAAAGCGCAAACGGAGGAGAACATGAAGCATTTGAGGAGCGCTCTGGCATCAGCCTTGAAGGCAGGAAAGCTCAAGGAGTTCGAGTTGGATCCGAGCATAGCTCCAAAAACTGAAGCCCTGGAAGAAGTGGAAGCCGATATTCCGCCGGTCGAGCCAAAAAAGGATATGGAGAAGCCGCCGAAGGAGGTGCCGGAAGCGGTCTTGAAAAATGTGCTCAAGGTGGACTAGTATAAGAAAATGCGCCGCATACTCATATTTTCGCTCGTCTACTACCCGCGCTTTGTGGGCGGCGCCGAGGTGGCCGTGAAAGAGATCACGGATAGGGTTTCAAAAGACGAGATTGAATTTGACATGGTAACGCTTCGGAAGCAAGCGCCAGCTTTTGAGCGCATAGGAAATATAAATGTGTATCGCGTCGGTACGCCTTGGCACGGTTCCAATACCAAGAGTTCAAGGATTTTTCCGCTGTCAAAAATACTTTTTCCATATTTGGCTTTCAAAAAAGCAGTTGAATTGCAAAAATCCAAACCTTACGATGCCGTCTGGTCTATCATGGCAAGCTATGGGGGTTTTGCCGCGGCGAAATTCAAGAAAAGATTTCCGAAAGTCCCGCTCATCCTCACAATCCAAGAAGGCGACAATTTCGGAAGGCGCGATGGCATATTCAAGCCTTTGTTCAGGAAAATATTCAAGGCGGCTGATAAGGTACAAGTCATTTCCAACTTTTTGGCTGACTGGTCAAAAAAGATGGGGGCAACTGCGCCGATTGTAGTCGTGCCAAATGCTGTGGACTTTCAGCCTTTTTCCAAACCTATTTCGGAAGAACAGTCTTTATCGCTCAAGAATAAGCTGAACAAAAAAGAGGGCGATTATTTTTTGATTACAACCTCTCGACTAGTGCCAAAGAATGGAATCGGTGACATCATCGAATCTTTGAAGTTCCTGACGCCTAATATAAAACTTTTAATCTTAGGCACTGGAGTTCTCGACTCCAATCTCCAATCTCTAGTCTCTAATCTCGGTCTAGTGGACCGCGTGCAATTCCTGGGATTCATAGCTCATTCGGAAATGCCGAAATACTTACAAATCTCCGACATCTTCATCCGTCCTTCATTGTCCGAAGGCTTTGGCAATTCTTTCATAGAAGCCATGGCTGCAGGAATTCCTGTCATTGCGACGCCCGTTGGCGGCATTGTGGATTTCCTTCAAGACGGCGAAACGGGACTTTTCTGCGAAGTCAGGAATCCCAAAAGCATCGCGCAAAAGGTCGAAAAGTTTATCAAGGACAAGGAATCGAGAGAATATATCGTAAGACAGGCGAAAAAGATGGTCGAGGAAAAATATCAGTGGGGAAGGATAGCGGGGGAGATGAAAGAGATATTGGTGGAATAAAAGACTAAAGGGCAAGAGGTATTTGAAAAAGAATAAATAAGGTATGATGATGGCAGAAGGAGACCCTCACTATGCACTTGAAAGACCTGCTAGGACGCATCGACTGCTGGCTTTGCATCAACCTCAAGCCGTGGCGATTGCGATTGTGGTGGCATCGCTTGTGGATCCGCTGCGGCACGTACCACCCGTCTCGCGACTTCTCCCAGAACATCTATCACGCCATAAAGAAGAGCTATGGCCTAAAATGGTTTGAGGAGTGCGATGCTGCGGAAAGGTATTACAAAGACGTAAATCACCGCCGTTGCATTGCTAATGATCGATCGATCCAAACGCCTGTGATGATGAAGGATTCTTAGCGGTGAATGCGTGAAGCGTGCCGTCATCCCCGGCACGCTTTTTTGACAATCAAACCAATCATTTTTTAGTTTGGAAAATGATCATTTTCTGCTACACTTCATAGCTATGAAGATACTGATAGCTTCCGGTATTTACCCGCCTGATATAGGCGGTCCGGCCCAATACGCGCGCAGCCTTTATGAGGCATGGAAGAAGCAGGGCCATGAAGTCAAAGTCGCCGCATATCGCTGGGAAAGAGCTTTGCCGCCGGGTGTTCGGCATATCCTTTACTTCTTGAAGATCATCAGAAAAGGCTGGAATGCGGATCTGATACTGGTCCTAGACACTTGGTCCGCGGCTGTGCCCACGATGTACGCCTGCGCTTTCATGCGCAAGAAATACATCCTTCGCACTGGCGGAGATTTCCTTTGGGAGACTTATGTCGAGCGCACTGGCGACCTCGTTTTGTTCCGCGATTTCTATCAGGCGCGAGAGAACCTTTTGAATAAGAAGGAAAAGCTGATCTTCAAGCTCGGACGAAGAGCACTGCGCCGCGCTAGCGTACTCATTTTCAGTACTGATTGGCAGAGAAAAATATTCGAGAAGGCTTATAAGCTCGATCCCAAACAGAGCGCGATAGTTGAGAATTTCTGCGGGGCCAGATTGGAAGCGATCGAGCCTGAAAATAGGTCATTTGTCGGCGGCACAAGACAGCTCAAATGGAAAAACATCGATTTGCTTAAACATGCATTCCAATTGGCACAAGCGGAAGTGAATAGGAAAGGCTTGCCGGAAATCGATCTCGATCTGGGCAAAGCTGTCTATGACAGCTTCATAGAAAAGATAAGGCGCTCGTATGCGGTCATCCTCGTTTCTCTTGGCGACATCAGCCCTAATATGATCTTTGACGCCATTCGTGCCGGCGTGCCATTCATAGTGACGAAAGAGACCGGCATAGCGGATAGGATCAAAGACTGCGCCATTTTTGTCGATCCTGTGAATGAAAAAGATATTGTCGAGAAGATCGTTTGGCTTTCGGATCCGAAGAATCGTGCATCACAGGCGGAAAAGGTCAGGAATTTCAAGTTTGCACATTCCTGGGAAGATATAGGCAATGAGATCGTTGCTTTGGCGAATAAGGGCCTCAAATAGCATGTCCAAAAATCTGCTCATGATCTCCATAGATCGCAAAATCTTCGAAGAAGGGAGCAATGTCCGCACACGACAAATAGAATATGCCAAAGATTGGGATGAGGTGCATATCATCATTGCTACAGACAGGAGCTTCAAAGAGGTCCATATAGCCCCCAATATCTGGGTCTATCCGACACGATCCCGATCCAAACTTCTTTACCCGTTCGATGCTGCGCGCCTAGGCCGATTTATCGCAAAAAGAAAAATCATTAGCTTGATCACCTGCCAAGATCCCTTTCTGACCGCTATGGCTGGCGTAACCTTAAAAAAAGAGATGAGAGTGCTGTTAGAGATCCAGGTCCATACCGATATTGGCAGCCCGAATTATGCATACACTCTTTCGAATAAATATAGGAAATATTTAGCGCTTTCTTATTTGCCAAAAGCAGACTTCATAAGAGTAGCTTCTCAAAGGATAAAGGATTATTTGGTAAGCGTTCTGCATTTGGAAGAAAAGAAGATAACCGTGCGGCCTATAAAAGTGGATGTTGAATGGATAAGGAATGCGCCGATCACTGCCGATTTGCACCAGAAGTATCCGCAGTTCGAAAAGGTCGTGCTCATGGCTTCAAGGCTTGAAAAAGAGAAGAATATCGAGTTGGCACTTCATTCCTGGAAAAAGGTCGCAGAAAAAATCCCTAAAGCAGGTTTGATAATCGTGGGTTCGGGATCCGAGGAATCGCATCTACGAGGTTTAACCTCGAGGTTAAACCTCGGAAAGGCTGTAGTTATTGAACCTTGGGCAGACAAGCAAATGTTGGCATCATATTATAAAACTGCGGATGTATTTCTGAACACCTCATTATTCGAAGGTTACGGAATGACACTAGTCGAAGCCAAAGCTGCAGATTGTCCCATAATTTCAACCGATGTGGGAGTTGCCAGAGAAATCGGGGCGAATATTATCAAGTTTGAAGCGAATGATGTAGCAGAAAAAATTATCTATAAGATTATGGATTCCCGCCTGCGCGGGAATGACACGAAATAAAATGATAACCTGGACAAAGAACAAATACCTTGAGCTGGATCAGAAATATGCGAAACATATGAAGATTTTTCGCTACGTGATATCCGGCGGAACGGCTGCAGTCGTAGATTTGGGCTTGCTTTATTTGTTGACGACTATCTTCAATATCTGGTACGTAATCTCTACTCCAGTCGCATTCATCTTTGCTTTCGGTGTGAGCTTTACTATGCAAAAGTATTGGACATTTCGTGACCATTCATCAGAAGGTGTTGCTAAGCAAGGAACTCTGTATTTTGTCATCAGTGCTATAAATATGGTGCTAAACTCTTTTTTGGTATTTCTTTTTACTGAATTTGCTAGGATCCATTTGGATAATCTTCCGATGCTGATTGTAAAATATGATTATCTTATCTCGCAGATTATCGCAGCTATTCTGATCGCGATTATGAGCTTCTTTCTTTACCAAAAGTTCGTTTTCAATAGGCCAAAGGATATTTCCTCTTGAATATTTATTCCTAAATCATTTCCATGAAATTATTGATCGTCACACAAGCAGTAGATCTAGATAATCCCATACTTGCTTTTTTCCACAGCTGGATAAAAGAGTTTGCCAAAAACTGCGAGAAAGTTACGGTTATTTGTTTAGAGAAGGGTAGGTATGAACTTCCAAGCAATGTTAATGTCATTTCGCTTGGCAAGGAAAAGACTAAACGCCTTGCCAAGCTCGGTTACGTAAGAAATTTCTATAAACTCATTTTTAAGGAAAGAAAAAACTACGATGCGGTATTCGTGCACATGAACCCCATATATGTCGTACTTGGGGGTATCCTGTGGATAACCTGGGGAAAACCTGTGGGTACGTGGTATACGCATCGGCAGGTGGATTTGAAGTTGAGAGTTGCCACAATGCTGTCAAAAGTCATATTTACAGCCTCAAAAGAGAGTTTTGGCATAAATAGCAAAAAGGTCAATGTTATAGGACATGGCATAGATGTCGAGCGGTTTTCTGGCATTGGCAGGAAGAAAGAATTGGGCAGCCAACCGATTCGATTGATCAGTGTCGGGCGGATAACACCGATCAAAAACTGCGACATCTTGATCGAAGCGGCGAGGATTTTGAAAAAAGAGTGGAATAAAACATTCGAGATCCTTCTGATTGGTGCGCCAGTAACTCCGGAAGACTTCGCTTATGAGCACAAGATAAAAAATCTGATTGATGCTTATGAATTGGGCGATGCGGTGAAACTTACAGGAAATATTCCAAGCGAAGAATTGCCGCTTCACTATTCCATGTCAGACGCTTCGGTAAATCTCGTTCCGACTGGCGGAGTCGACAAGGTCGTATTGGAATCGATGGCCGCAGGAGTGCCGGTGTTCTCGTCGAACATCACATTCCAAGAATATTTTGGCGACTTCTCCAATGAACTTATCTTCAGGGAAAGGGACGCTTCAGACCTTGCGCACAAGATTATTTCGCTATTCGAAAGGGGCGATATAGCGAGGATAGCGGGCGAATTGCAGAAGACCGCCAGGGAAAAGGCGAGCGTATCGGCTCTGATAAAAAAGATCCTAGGAATGTTGAACGATGCAAAACGATGAAAACGATCTGTTTTTTTGGCATATATGACCCGAATTATTCGCGCAACCGCGTGCTCATTCAGGGATTCAAGGAAAATGGCTGGAATGTCGTCGAATGCCAAGCGGATTCAAAGCGATTTCCGAGGTATTCGAAATACCGAGAGCTTAAGAGGAAATGGAAGGAATTAAATATTAAGCCAGACATTCTTTTGGTCGCGTTTCCTGGGCATACGGTTACGTGGTTGGCTCGGAAATTATTCAAAGGCTTCATCATATTCGATGCCTTTGTATCTCTCTATGACTCGAATGTGCTGGATCGGAAGCTTTATTCCAAGTATTCATTTCGAGGCATTCGAGATTTCATGCTGGATAAAAGAGCGCCAATGTCTGCTGACAAGGTTCTAATGGACACTGATTGCAATATCGAATACTACAGCCGAAAGTTTAAGATTCAGAGGGACAAGTTTATTCGCGTTTTCGTGGGGTCATCTATTTCCGATATAGTCACTAGGAATGGCTTAACGGCGATTTCCGATATCGCCAAGGACAAGGGAGCGTTCACCGTCCATTTCCATGGAAGTTTTATCCCGCTTCAAGGAATTGAATATATTGTACAGTCGGCGAAAATATTGGAAGGTTTTGGCGATATCCGATATAGGATCATCGGTACTGGCCAGGAATCAAGCCATATTCAAACTATTGCCAAGGCGATGAATATAACCAATATTGAATTTATGCCAACTGTGCCATTCGAGACGCTGATCGGTTATATTAAATCTGCTGATATCGTGCTGGGCATATTCGGCACTACTGACAAAGCGAAAAGGGTTATTCCAAACAAGGTTTTCGAAGGCATGGCGCTCGGCAAAGCTATTATCACCGCAGACACGCCTGCTATCCGGGAATTATTAACCGACAAGAAGGATATCTTATTAGCGAAGACCGGTGATGCGAAAGATTTGGCGGACAAGATCTTGGCACTCAAGAATGATAAAGAATTAATGCTGTGGTTGGGCAATAATGCCAAAGCATTATTCAACGATGAACTTACGCCGAAGAAGCTTGTGGCAAAATTATTGGCCGAGCTTTCGCGTAGCACAGGATCTGCGAAGGTCATGTGATATGAATAAAATATGAAAATAGCACTCATAACTCCCATCCATAAAGAAGATTATCTGACCAATACCGTTATTGACGGCTTATTTGCGCTTCAAGGTGAAGATCCATCATTGACTGTCGCTTACTCGTCGAATTACTCTACTTATCTGCCGATAAAAAGCTGGCATTTGGACATGCAAAAATTCGTCGAGTACGCCGAGTCGGCTGATCTCATAATCTTCTGCTGGGGAAAGGGGAATACGGACTTTGAAAACGCACAAAAAATAGGCAGATGGAATAAGACGCTATTCATAGACGGATCCGAACTGGGAAGAAATAAAAGGCTGGATGAGAATATTAAGCAAGCGGTTATTGATGGCACTTATGAAGGCCAAGGCGCTATTAACAAAGAGATATTAAATAAGGTCGCTCTTTATTTTCGCCGAGAGAAGCCTTATCGGGAGGGAATAATTCCGTTGCCATTTGGAATTGAAAGAAGATACACGAAGCATTATTTGCCAGATAAGAAAAGAGATGTCGATTTCGTCTGCATATTCGGACAACTGGAATATCCGCCGCTTCGGGGAGAAGTAATGGAATATTTGAGGAGGTCGGACCTCCGCGTCATTACAAAGCCGACCAATCGCGGACGATTTTTAACCGCCTTAGGTTTCGGCTTGAAAGACGGCGGACGCGACCGATTTTACAATCTGCTTTCTCGCACAAAAGTCGGCATTTCCGTGAGCGGCGGCGGCTATGATACGGCGAGGTTCTGGGAAATCCTGGCAAGCGGTTGCATCCTCTTAACAGAAAGTATCGATATTTATGAACCTGGCAGCAATGAATTGGCATACAAAAGGATATGGCAATTCAAAGACATGACTGAATTCAAGTTACAAATAGCGAAGCTCGCTTCTTATATCCAAAACGAATACAATCAGGACGAAATTGATTCCGAGTATAAAAAAATCTTGGCAGAACATTCAACCAAGGCGCGGGTGATTGCCATTATCAATGCCGCAAAAGCCAAGGGTATTATTAAATAGATGAAGCCAACCTGCACAATCTGCGGCAATCGATCTGCCTTCTTATTGGAAAAAGACGGCTATTCTATCTATGAATGTCCCAAATGCCATTTGTCATTCGTCTATCCTCAACCAGCGGCAACTTTCTTGAAAGAAGAGGTGTATTCCGAAAAGTCCGGCTATCAGGCGAATAAGCCACAGGATTTATCGAAAGTCATTCCTACCAATAAACAACAGAAAGTGCTGGCTTATTTGAAAAGCCAGCCGAAGGGCAAATTCCTGGACATCGGTTGCTCCAGCGGCGAGCTCATGTATTTTGCGAAGAATCTTGGCCTTGAAGTATGCGGCGTGGAGCTGAATGGGCGCACAGCCGGCATTGCAAAGGCCAACGGCTTGAATGTGACCGTGGGCACTTTGGAACAAGCGCATTTCATTGACAAATCCTTCGACTATATCCATTTGGGAGATATTATTGAGCATGTGAATGACCCGCGGATCTTGGTCAAAGAAGCCAAGCGCTTGCTTAAGTCAAACGGAAAATTGATAGTCGTTACGCCAAACATGGAATGCTTATGGGCCAATTCAACGTTGGCGCTACATAGAATGTTAAAGATTCCCTGGGGATCTGCTACGCCGCCCCACCACCTCTTCCAATTTTCATTCGGCAACCTAAAGGTGCTGCTTGATCAAGAAGGCTTCCGCTTTGATAAAGCTTGGTTTACCGGCACGCCTAGCTTAAAATATGAGCTGGGGTCGTTGCATTTGGTCAAGAAGTGGAAAAGCAAGCGTACAGTTGGCAATTTGGCCTACATGCTGTTAGCATTTGGTTTGTATTCGGCAATATTCGGCATCAATAGAATCGTTGAATTATTTCCATTCAAAAAATTTAGCATGGCATTGGTGTTTCATTCTCGCGCGTAAATTGGCCGAGTCTGTGCTTCTGGATTCCCGCCTTCGCGGGAATGACAATGATAAATGTCGGAATGATATCCCTACTTAAATGTTAAAAGTTTTTATAGGACAACCTATTCCCAATCTTCCCATAACCGAAATCTTGCGGCCGAACCTTAACGTTGAAAAATCGGATCGGTGGACGGAGCGCTATGTAGAGCTGAAGAAGCCGGTTTTAGAATTGGCACAAAATCCCGAAGAAGCCGATTTTCTGCTCATTCCGCACAACTTCAACTTGGTCAAAGATAAGTCCATCTATTTGGATTCTTTCGAATTGCTTGCCAAAAAACACAATAAAAAAATCATCGTATTCCTTCCCGGCGATTCTAGCGAAGAAGTCCGGCTGAATGACTGCATTGTTTTCCGCAACTCGCAGTACAAGTCTGTTCTAAAAAATAATGAGATAATTCTTCCGGGTTACGTGGAAGATCTTGGTACAAACATAATATTGGAACCGCGCGTGAAAGGCGATAAAGCCACAGTAGGCTTTTGCGGCTGGGCCTTCGATACCCAAAATTCCGGGAATTGAATTGG
>CAZKSQ010000017.1:0-13419 GCA_964555555.1 uncultured Candidatus Saccharibacteria bacterium
GGGACCTTCGCTTTACAAAAGCGTTGCTCTACCAACTGAGCTAAGATGGCGGTATACTATTTTGCCTCATTAGATGAGATCCTGCGCAAATAAAAAGATGCGCCATGGTTCTGGATCGCTCCTCGGCCTCGGACGGCGTCGATGACTTTCTTGGCATGAGGATTCAATAGCGCCTGATGCTTGATCTCGACATAGACTTTGCGGGTTCGGAGCAGGATATGGAAAGCTATCCATTGCGTGATGACAATAAAAGATTTCCTATTTACATAAGATACCCACCTCTTCACTGTCATGAAGATAAAGTTGAAGAGATTGTCGCTGCCAGTGCCGATCCTGGAGAGGATAGACTTTTTGCCAGTCGAGAATTCTCTGCGCTTCAAAAGGACCATCGTAACGATGCCGATCATTGACACATAGAATAATGCTATGAGTGTATACATTTATGCTTCCAGGATTTTGAATCTTTTAAACCTCGCTATAGCCGTCTTCTCGCCGAATTTTTGCACCGCAGAATCGATAAGAGCTTGGACCGTCTGATCCGGATTCTTGATGAAAGGCTGGTTCAAAAGCACCATTTCCGAGAAATAGGCATTGAGCTTGCCTTCTAGGATCTTTTCCTTCATCGCCGCCGGCTTGCCCTTGACTTCTTCCTCGAAGACTGACTTCGCAGTCTTCTTATCAGCATCCGTCACGTCGCTCGAACTGATAAATTTGGGATTGGTGGCAGTGACATGCATGGCAATGTCGCGCGCCATGATCTTGAATTCTTCGTTATTGGCCACAAAGTCCGTCTCGCAATCGAGTTCGACTATGGCACCTACACTGCCATTGGCATGGATATAGGCCTGGACCGTACCAGCCTTGAATGTCCTGTCACCTTTCTTGGCCGAGAGCTCGCCACTCTTCTTGCGCAAAATAACCTGGGCCTTTTCCATATCGCCGCCGGCTTCCTCGAGCGCCTTTTTGCACTGCATGACCGATATGCCAGTCTGGTCTCGCAAAGCTTTTACTTGGTCTGTTGTGATCATTTTATTTGAAAGTTTCTTAAATTTAGTCCACTAGATAATAGCAAAAAGCGCTGATAGGCACAATATTGACAAGAACGCCTGAACGCTACTATTCAGCCTTAGTCTTTCCAGCGTGATAGGCTTTGACTATTTCGCCCATGAAGAAGGAAATGCTCGCTTTTGAGCCGTCATTGCCCAAAATGGGATATTTGATCTCGTCGATATTGCAATCGGAGCCAAGGACGGCGATGACCGGGACCTTCATCTGTGCGGCTTCGGCGAGAGCGTTCTTTTCGTGGCGCGGGTCGACGATGACCATAGCGTCGGGCATTTTCTTCAAAGCAACTATGCCGTAGAACATCTTCTCCAGCTTGGCAATCTCCTTGTCTATGAGCATGCGCTCGCGCTTGGTGTATTTTGCCAATTCGCCTTTTTCCTTGTCGGAGACGAGCTTCTCGTAGCGGTCGATGCGCTTCCTGATCTGCAAGAAGTTCGTGAGGCTGCCGCCGATCCAGCGTCCGTGGACATAAGGCATATTCAGAGTCTGTGCTGCGCTTTTGACTGCCGAAGAAGCTTCTTTCTTGCCGCCGACAAAAAGGATAGTCTTTGATTCCTTGGCCAAAGTCGAAACAAAATCTGTGGCAGTCTTCAAGAGCTCTGCGGTCTTTTCTAGATCGAAAATATCGGTTCGGTTCTTGGTGGTGAATATGAAAGGCGCGATAGTGGGATTCCTGCGGGATCGGCCAAGTCCAAAGTGCGCTCCAGCGCTGAACATGGCGTCAATCAAGGGATTTGTGGTATTTGACATGAGTTCTAACAAGTTAGCAAAAGTGAGACGCGAAGTCAATAACAAATTAAATTTCAAATTTCCAATGACAAATCAATGTCAAAATTAAAAGTTCAAATGGACGTTTTTGACATTAGGATTTTGGATTTGATTTGACATTGGAAATTTGAAATTTGAAATTTGTAACTCACTCCTCATTCCCCACTTTCCCCGTCTTCTCGAATTCATGCAATGCGTCAATGATAGGCTGTAATTTGCCCTTCATGATTTCCGGCAGATTGTGCCAAGACTCTTTGATGCGATGGTCAGTGATGCGATCTTGCGGAAAATTGTAAGTGCGGATCTTCTCCGATCGGTCGCCGGTGCCGATCTGGCCCTTGCGTTCCGAAGCGAATTTCTTTGCATCTTCTTCCTCCTTCTTGGCTTCGAGGCGAGCAGTCAAGAGCTCTAGTGCTCGTTGCTTGTTGGCATTCTGGCTTCTTTCTACTGTAGATCGAACATCCATGCCCGTCGGCTTGTGAATCACCCTGACCGCGGTTTCAACCTTGTTAACGTTCTGGCCGCCCTTGCCGCCCGCGCGCGAGGTTTCGAATTCCAAGTCCGCGGGGTTGATGACGAATTTCGTCTTTTTCCTGATGGGCAATATCGCCACCGTTACCGTGGAAGTGTGAACCCGGCCCATCTTTTCGGTCTCCGGCACTCTTTGGACACGATGGACGCCTGTTTCCCAGCGCAGGTCCGCGTAAGCATCTTTGCCTCTTATTTCCATGGAGACTTCCTTGTAGCCGCCAATATCGTTCGTGGACTCTTCGGTAATACGTGTTGCCCATTTCCTTATTTCAGCGTAGCGCTTGTACATTTCCAGAAGCTCGAAAGCAAAAAGCGCCGCCTCGTCTCCGCCGGCGCCGGCACGCACTTCCAGGATCATTTCCGTGGGGATCTCTTCCTCTTCCTTGTCGCCATCGATAATCGAAGCCATCTGCCCCTCGAGATTTTTCTTTTGCTCAATGATCGAAGCGAGCTCATGTTCGGCTAGTTCTTTGAGTCCTGGATCCTTTTCGATCATAGCCAAAGTCTCTTTCTCGTCCTTGAGAAGCTTTTCATAAAGCCCAGCTAGGAATGCTGTCTTGGGGTTATTTTTGTAGAGTTCGAGGTTCATCGCATTAATTATAAATTCCTTGAAACATCATCACTCCCTCCTCGCCACGACGATGTGTCCCCGTCGTCAAGCTCCTGGGACACATGTCGCTGGCTCGACGGTCGTGATTATGTTTCAAAATTTATTTCTTTATTTGCGCTTTTGATTGCCTTGTCTTGAATTTTTCCACGCGGCCAGCGGCATCTATAGTCTTCTCTTGGTTGGTATAGAAAGGGTGCGAAGCGCTGGAAATTTCGATCTGCTTCAACGGATATTCCTTGCCATCTGTCCATTTTCCGGTTTCTTTGGTCTCTATCGTCGAAGGAAACAGGAATTTGGCGCCGCTTGAGTTATCGGCGAAAATGACCTGCCTATAGTCCTTTGGGTGTATGTCCTTTTTCATTACCGCAATTTAACATGACCTGAAGGTTTGTGCAATGAGAAATTACAAGCCCTGCAATGGATCGATCATCGTGCGCTGAATAGTATCAGCCTGGGCAACGACCTGGTTGCCATAAGTCGTATTCCCTCTCACACTGCCGCAGGAACGGCCGGAATAATATTTGCAGGCCGCATTGCGCTCGGCTGTATAGGTGGCTGCCGAAGCACCAAGGTCACCCAAATAGATGGCGGAAGCCATGAAAGCGTGCGCTGGGTTCCAGGGATCTGGCATGCCGGTTATGCCGACTGCCGTCGCCACGCGATCGCTAAATAAGGTCCAGGTCGATGCTATGAATTGCGCCGGTCCCATGGCGCCGCCCCAGCCAACATCCTGCGGACAAGAGACCACTTGCCTTGTCGGATCGCCACCGATATCCTTGAGTATCGTCAAGAACGGCGGCACATCGCGAGTCGGGTTCATCACGCTGGCTATAGGATTGCCAGTCTTGGCACTGACACCGTCGCCGGTATTGAAGTTGGTCAAATAACACTGGCCGACATTGCTTCCCAGTGCGGATTCCTGGGTCAAGATCGCGAGAAGGAATGCTGGCCGCACGCCAGTCTGTTTTGACGCCAAGGTCGCATATTGCAATGCTTGGCCAAAAGGTATAGCAGCCGTGTCTCGCAAGGCGAAAAGTTGTGCGCGTATCTGCGCCGCCTTGGTCTGTTGTTGCGCTATCACAGAACTATAAGACTTTTCATTGCCCTTACTGACGAGAAGCAGGGCATTCTTTTGCTGTTGATCGCTTTGGATATTGGCCTCTTGCTGCTGGATAGCGTATTTTGCATCCATCTCGTTGTTCCTCCTGGTGTCTAACGCATCTTTTTCTGCTGTAGTCGACGCTTCGTCGCTTTGCAGTTGCTCAAATACATTCTGCAAGCTTTGATGAAGTGAATCGAAAGAATCTATATCTTGGAAAAAACCAGCTACAGTATTCTGCGATAAGATAACCTCCGGCAAGGAATATGCATCCAGCTGATTCGTCTGCCTCAATATGTCCGAAACCGATTCCTTGCTCCTGGCGATATGATCTTCAAGATCGCTGATATGCGCCTGTTTCGTGACTATATCGTTTCCGAGCGTCTGTATAAGAAGATTTTTTGCCTTAATTGTCAGTTGCGCCGCTTTTATCTTGGCAGTAAGCACAGCGATATCTCGCGCGATCGAAGCGCTCTGCGCCTGCGTCGTTGCCAAATCCTTTTCGGCCTGCGCTTGATCCGCCTCAACCTGCTGAAGCTGCTGTTCGAGCTGCGTCCTTTGGTCATTCGTCAGCGTCTGTGCATGAACCAAGGTCGGCAATGCCGACAAAAGCAACAAAAAAACAGCTATTTTATTAGAAAAAGACATCTGTAGGTACATTATAGAGAAGTATCGAGCAAATAACCAATAACCGATTACAACGGCACTCCCTCCTCGTCTTGACGGTCGTGTCTAGTGCTTTAATTTGTTATTTCTTCGCGTCAGGAGCTTTCTTGGCATCGCCAGATTTTGCATCAGCTTTATCAGCCTTGCCGTCAGCAGCCGGTTCTTCGCCTTCTTTAGCTTCCTTGCCCTTGGCTTCAACTTCGATAGTAGACATATCTACTGGGACTGTTTCTACAACTTCTTCTTTGGCTTCAGCAATAGATGCAACTACTTCATCAGGAGCAACTTTCAGTTCTACGCCCTTGGGCAAAGCCAAATCTTTGGCTTTTATAGTATCGGTAAGCTCAGCGAGCTTGGAAATATCAACAACGATCTCACGAGGAAGGTCTCTCGGTGCGGCTTCGATTTCCAACTCGCGCTGGACCTTGACCAAAATGCCACCCTTGTCCTTCACAGCCGGAGAGACACCGGTGAAATTCAAAGGAACAGCAACCTGGACTTTCTTGCCTTTTTCGATGACATAAAAATCGGCATGCCTCGGTTCGCCTGTAACAGGGTGAATATCAATCTCGTGAATGAGAGCCTCATGTTCAGTTCCGCTCTTGTCCTTGAGGATGATAACTGAAGACTCGCCTGCTTCTTTCCATACTTTCTTGAAGTCGATGGTAGAAATAGATATTGAAGTGGAAGTTTCCTTGGGGCCATAAAATACCGCTGGCAACATCGCATTTTTGCGAAGTATTGCCGGTTTTTCCTTGGATTCCCTCTTTTGAAAGCTTAGTGACAGCATGGGTCACATTATACACATAGTTTTTGCAAAGTCAAAATGAAAAAATTTATCAAAATTTTATTCTTTTTTTATTACTTTTTTAACAAAAATTCATAACTTTTTTATTTCGGTTTGATAACATCAACAAATGAAATATTTTCATACCAATATCAAGTCTTTCCCTGGATCGAAAACGATCAATATCTGGAAGGAAGCAAGAAAAATATACAAACTTTTATGCTCAAAAACTAAAAGACGACCATATGTACGGTCTAAATATTTCGATAATCAAAAGATCTTCATCGACCACTTCTGGGACCATATACAGACCAAAAATTGGGGTGACCGCATGAGAAGGTTAAAACAATACCCTTGCGCAATCGATTTGATAGAGAATATAAATAATGGTCAAAAGCATTTTATGTCCGTATTTCCCAAATAGAAACGAAAAAGCCTTCCGCCAAGTGTGGTGCAATAACCACGGACAGAAGTCTCTTTCATATAAAATGATATCAAATCGAAAATTATAGTCAAGCTACCTCCCATTCACCACCCCCCTCGTCCCTTCCCCAAAGAATCCTGTCGGAAAGGCAAGTCCCTGTGGCTCCAATATCTCTTTGCTATGAGCTGATTGGAACCTCATAAGGGCAGACTTGGTAGCGGGACCGAAGTATGTAGTCTCGTGACCTAGCGAGCCACCACCTGTATTGGAGACTATGAAGCCTTGGGCGTTGAGGAAGATCTGGAGTTGTTTTACGTCAGTACCGCTCATACCCTGCTTCAAACTGCGATTGAACTTGTAGCTCGCTAAAGCTGTAGTAGGCAAGATCGGCGTGCAAATGAAACTCGCGGGACAGCCTGGCACGGGACTGCCGAGACTGTTGATATATGAGGTAGTGGAAGCAGATGGAACTAGGATTGAAGTGAGGACTGATGAGGAGACGGAGCCGCCGGGCATGATGTTTACAGTAGTTGGAGCGGGAGAGACAGTAAAGGTGTGGGTAGTATAGCCACCTGTGTAAGTAAGAGTGAGCTTGCCATCAGAACCTGCGGTGCAGACGCCGCTTGAACAGGTTGGACCAGTTATGTTATTGCCCGGGACACTGTCTACAGAGACTGTATAGCGGGCATTGGGAGCCAAGTCACCTACTGTGAATATGGTCGTTGTGGCTAGGGAGCTGGAGGCAGTCCATTGTTTGCTAGTGCCCCAGGTGATGTTCGAGATGTTGAGCCATTCCGGTCTGGTGGTAGAAGCATCGTATGTCCAACTGCCTCCTATAGGAGTGGCAGAGAGGTTGGCTGCCATACTGCTTGATGTTGATGTGGTATAGCGGTATTGGCCGTCGCCGTAGATGCGGATACTACCTGAGGGGTCTATGGGGCTAGTGCCGATCTTGAAAGGTGGCTGGTATTCGTAGGCACCTATGTCGGGTGTGCCGTAAAATGGATTACCGGAGTTGTCGTTAGTAAGCCCACCAACGACAATTCCACTTCCAATCGATGGTGAGAGAGTTCCAAGATGTAAATCAGAGGAAGAAATGAAAAGCGGATCAGAATTTATAGAATGACTGTCCTGCGAAGATACAGTTTTCCATGTTCCAAATGTTGAGTATGTAGTGCCACCATAAATCCAGTTTCCGCTTCCGTAAAACAGATTATTATTTATAGATGTAAATGCTCCTGGGTAACTTTTTATGTGTGTGGTGTCGTTATAAAATATATTGTTCATTACACTGCCAAACGACGTTGCCGCGTTTTGCATCGAGATCGCGATCCCTGCATTAAGGAACGTATTGTTATAGACATTTACTCCCGCTGTCGCTAGTGAGGAGTTGGTGTAAATGCCATAAGAAGAGCCCGCGGAATTAACGACGTTGTAGGCAATAGTATGTGATGATGGAACAGTGTCATTAAGATAAATAGCCGCATCCTGACCGCCGGGGTATGCAAATGGTCCTATAAATGTGTTCCTGAGTATACTAATGGTGGTTCCTTGATGAATTAAGGAACCAAGAAGACCCCCCGTCACTGTATTGTTAGCCGCGGTCCAGTTGACCGCCCCCGTATCAAAGTATATTCCATTTCCTGCATTGGTCAGTGTGTTACCCGAAATCAATCCTGTCCCCGTGACAGTACCAAAGGTGTATATACCGGCTGAATCGACAAGGAAAGAAGAAGTATTGCTGACCGTATTTCCGCTTATGGAGGCACCTGTATTGGTGTTATTGATACCCATGTATCCGCTGTGATTTATGGTATTTCCAGAAATTGTGATTGGTCCACTTCCCTGAAAGGCCAGCACTGCGGAACCCTTGCCAGGAAGTGATGGATAAATACCACCGGTATTGGTTATGGTATTGTTACTTATCGTGCCAACAGAAGTGGCGACACGAATTCCATAAATCGCGTGATCAATCGTACAACTGTCTATTAAAAGCCCTGTTGCCCCGCTATTCGCAACAGATATTGCGGCATAGCCGGCGTAAGAGACGTCTACTCTCTGAATGGTAATATTGGAGTGTGCCACGGTATTATTGATTACAATGCCCCCGATGGAAGAAAAAGATTGTCCGTTTTCATCGACCATTCTTGCGTAGCGTACGATGAGATCTTGAATGGTTATATAGTCGCGGTTCGTAGACAGTATTCCGATACTTTGGTTTGATGCCTCTACTGATGTCGGAGTACCACCTCCCAATTGCCAGACGTATAGCCGCGATGCGTCAGTATCATAAAACCAACTATTTTCGGTCATCATCCAAGATTTGCTCGAAAACGGAATACCTGCGCCAGATTTTGCGATCAAATAGTAACGCATTGCTGTCGTTGGAGCGGATATCACATCTCCAATGGTAAGGATATTCGTCAAGGTATTAAAAGCTGAAACTGCGACAGGTTTTTGGGTGAAATTATTTGTATATAAATACAATTCCGTCCCTATAAGGTCGGTGTCTAACCTTCCAGCAAGGGCAGAATCTGTCAAATGCGTGGAGTCGGCGCTATTCGCTGAAGGATTTTCAAAAACCGGAGTAGCAGCTCCCACCGATGTCGGCCAATGAGCTGGCTGAACTAGAGTGCCGTTGATAAAGACAGAACGAGGATCAGCGGCAAGCGTCGCATAATAAATATTTCCGCTCGACTGCGTCCAACTGGTAAGATTTGTAGTGGGTTGAATGATTCCTTTGCCGGTGCCGTACGAACCGAGCGTTATGACATTTCCCGCGGTTCCAGTAGCACCGATAGTAACCTGCTCCCTGGCAATCGTCCCACCTTTTTGCAAATAAGTGTTACCTGCCGTCCATGTGACGTCTGACCAATGAGCAAACGGATCGGACGCTCCACCCGCACATGTGGGACTTGTGCCATTACCGGGCGTTGCACAGGTTGGATCGATATAATACGTCGCCGCCTCTACGCTATTCGCAAACAAAAAACTGCCCGCGACAAAAAGGGACAAAACAAAAACCTTTTGGGGTTTTAGATAAGAGCTTTCGTGACGAGCTTTTACTCTCTCCTTATTCTGCTTATATATTTTCACAATTATAAAATTACTTAACTATGATTATACGCTTTGCCAAAATAACAGCAACTTGGCGACGACGTGCATCTTTTATTCAGTCAAACCATTTATGCTATAATTTCCCGATGGAACAAAAAAAGCACCTCACTCGGGCCGACATACACAATGACGGCATCAAGGAGCATCTCGCCCATATCCAGACCGAGTTCGCCGACGGCTTCGAATTCCTCAAGAAATACCCAAAATCAGTGACTGTATTCGGCTCCGCGCGCGCCACGCATGAAAGTGATAGTTACAAGAATGCCGAAGAACTAGGCAGGCGCATAGCGTCCGATCTGCAATATGCAGTCATTACCGGTGGCGGTCCAGGCGTGATGGAAGCAGCCAATAAGGGCGCCTATGAGGCTCGGGGCGTTTCTTTGGGTCTCAATATCAGCCTGCCGCGGGAATGGACAACCAACGCTTATGTAACGCATTCGCTGAAATTCAGTTATTTCTTTGCCAGAAAGACCATGTTAGCTTTTGCTGCTGAAGCCTATGTCTTTTTCCCAGGCGGCTTCGGCACCATGGATGAGCTTGCTGGAATAGTCACCCTCATCCAAACTGGCAAAATACCACATGTGCCCATCATCCTATTCGACTCGCGCTATTGGAATGGGTTCGAGAAATTCGTTTCGACTTATATGCGCGACATGTATCAGACCATATCGCCGAAAGATATGAGCTTATTTGAAATAACAGACTCGGTAGATCGCGCCATTGAAATCATAAAAAAAGCGAATATTTCAGAGTGGTGGAGAAATATAAACTAAGTTAGTTTCGTGACATCACGAGTATAAAACATTCCAACTGTCCACTCGAAGGCGATGCGGATACGCTTGCGCCATGAAGCGAATTTGAATAAGTAAACTGTGCGCCAGATCCACCAGGTAAATTTTCCCGAGATCTTGGTAGACCAGATTTCGCCAACTGCGAACCATTGGCCGAGTGAAACCATGGAGCCTTGGGTATGAAAATGAAAATCTTTCAGTTTTTTATCGCCCATTGAAGCCACGATATTTCGAGCGATTATCGAGGCCTGGGCAACCGCGACTTGGGCGAGCATGGGTACGGGCACAGGACCTTTGGGAGTTACCTCCGCATGCGAATCGATATAACCGGCAACATCGCCAAGAGCAAAGACCCTCTCATTTCCATTGAGACGGAAAAAACCATCTACTTGCAGGCGACCAGCAACCAAGGGCAGCAGATCGCCTTCAAATTCGGGGACGATAGGCTTTACGCCTGCAGCCCAAATGATAGTCGATGCTGGAATATTCGAGCCATCTGCCAAAGTCATTCCTTTGGGAGTAACAGCTGTAACAGTCTTGCCCATGAATAGCTGAACGCCCTGGCTTTTCACTCTTTCCTCAGCGATCTTTCTCAAAGATGGCGCGAATTGCTGTAGCAATTCTGTGCCAGTATGGACCAGTGAAATACTGCATTCTTTGAGATCGCAAGTCTTGTAATATCTTTTGACCATTCCATCGACAAATTCTGCCAACTCGGTAACCGTTTCCACACCGGTCGGACCGCCGCCGACTACAACGAAAGAAAGCAGTAATTTTCTTTCTTCCATGTTTTCTGTCATGATCGCCCTTTCGAAGGCGTCTATAATCCTTGTTCGGATGCGTACAGCGTCGCTCAAGTCCTTCAAGGGCAAAGTGAACTGCTCCGCGCCAGCAATATTATAGTAGTTACTTTCCGCGCCGGTCGCTATGACCAAATAATCATATGGCAGTGTATGGCGAGTATCATTGGCTTTTATGTGTACACGCTTATTATTGAGATCGATAGATTGGACCAAGCCTTGGCAGAACTGAATGCCGGTGTCCTCGAAGATCTCGCGTATCGGCTCTGCCACGCTCGATGGCGAGAGTGAACCTGTAGCAACTTCATGCAAAAGCGGCGTGAAAAGGAAATAGTTGGTTTTATTGACGATCGTGACGTAGATCTCGCCTTTTTTTACTTGTGCCTTAAGCTTTTTGGCAACATAAGTCCCGCCGAAGCCAGCGCCTAGGATTACAATATGGGGTTTGAGCATAAGTCTATTTTAACACGACCTATCCAAGCGATACATCAATTATTAATTACATTGAAATGATTACGACTCGCCATGCAAAAAGGGCGCAACAGTTGTATGTTGCGCCCCGCGAAACTTTTGAAGTAACTACCTAAATCTAGGCCTTGCCGCCATCCGTCGGTACGGGTGGCAAAAGTGGCAGAGCCGGCTCAATTAGGTCGCCATCATTCCAAATCGGAATGATGTAGTAAAGACCCGGATCGAAGCTAATACGTAGCTGAGAGAACGTTTGTTCGTTCAGTTCAGTATGCAGTTGCCATTCACCCTTATCGACATTCAGAATCCATGCTCCGGCGAAAATATATCCCGTTGGTGTGCCCGGGAACAATGGATTTACTGGTGCCGTCGTTTCCCCTGTCCAGAAGGAGACTTGTAACGTCTCATTCTTTGTGCACTTGAGCACCCCGACCGGATTGACGCCGACACTGTTCGTGACCGGAACTTCTGCGAACACGTTCTTGTCAGTGACCGTTGGCAGAATGCCATCTATGTTTACTTGGATAGGCGCATTCAAGACTACCGTGTTAATGATAGCGCCGTCATCAACCCTCCAGTAGTAGGTCGTGCCATTCGGAGTTTGATTGTTCCCTGGCACAGTCGGATCCACGATTTGAGCAGAGAAGATGTAATTCTTTCCCGCCAAATTGGGATCGACCATGATTTCGCCGTAGTCGTTGATATTCAGAGATGTCTCATTTAGAGATGTGCCGTCCGAGGCCAAGCCAATAGCTTCGGCGTAGACGGTTCCTGGAATATCGAGCGGAACGTAAGCTGCGATCTTGAGCGTTATTTTGCCAACGCCCGGCGGCAAAGCGTAAGTCTTGCCGTTGGGCTGCAGCTTAAATTGCTGCTGGCCTGTGAATAACGTCGTGCCATTCGTATTGAACACGCCGACCCACGCATATATCGTGTCCGGCGGATTCGGGTCGCTGATCACTAGGCGCATACCTGCCAAGGCCGCATTTACGCCTTCTTCGGTCGGTTCGTTCACGGCCGCAAAGCCGTAGGCTTGAGAACCGAGAAACAGCATCGATCCGTAAGACGCACTCACAGTTTTCGCTTGCGCGAACGTTTGCCCACGCATAGCAGCTGCTGAAGTAAGCATCGGCAGAGTTGCTGGCGGCGTAGCATTCGTAATTCCGATGGAAACGGCCAATAGCGAAATGGTTAACATTAGCTTTTTCATTGTCCCTGACCTTTCTGTTTGTTGAGTTTTGTTGTTGAATCAAACCGCAATCGTCCAGAAATGGCTAAAAACATGCTTATTGAGCAGTTTTCTTCATAGATTGGAAAAGAGCGATTTATTGATATGTTAGCATATACTTTACTATCTGTCAATAGCATGTTTATATAATATATTAGCGCAAAAAAATGCCACACCTCCATAGATGTGGCACGCGAAGGCGTTTGTAAGCGCCGAGAACTAAACTATGATCGTTTGTTCACGATCTGGACCCACAGAGAGAACGCGAGCTTTTACGCCAGCTTCACTCTCGACAAAACCGATCAGATCCAGAAGATTCTTGGGCAAATCTTTTTTGGAGACTGCCTTTCGAATATCCGTGAGCCAGCCCGGAAAGATCTGGTATACCGGTTTGCAGTACCGAAGAACTTCCGCGTTAGGAACTGCGGTGGCCAACGTCATTCCACTAGCAAGGCAAATATCGCCAAGCTGGAACGCTGGACCCTCATAAGTGTATGCGATGCAAACCTTGATCTGCTGACAATCGCTCATGACATCGAGCTTGGTCAGGATGACATCTACATTGCCGGTAACTTCCCGTGAATACCGTAAGAGCGGCAGATCGAGCCAGCCGGTGCGGCGAGGCCTTCCTGTCGTCGCTCCGTATTCATCGCCAGCGATGCGAGCCGCGATGCCCTGATGGAATTCATCTTCATCGTCCAGTGTAACTGAGGCGAATTCTCTTTTCTCCATCTGACGAACACTACTGAAACCAGCAGCTTCCGTCAGTTTGGCCGCCGCATCACTACACCATTCTTCGGACCTCTTTCCGCCCATTTCCGTGGGGAAAGGCCCTTCGCCGACGCGCGTCATGCAAAAAGCCTTGACGATAGAAAGCGTGAGATCAATATCCCGATGCCGAAGGCCGACGCCTTTGGCTAGGCCTTGGCCGGAACAGTCCGACGAAGTGACGAATGGGTACGTGCCATAATCGACGCTTAACAGCAGTCCTTGAGCGCCTTCCAGCAGAATATTTTTCCTGCCGACTGACGCTCGGAGTACTGCGTCGGTGTCGATGATCAACTC
>CAZKSQ010000018.1:0-12719 GCA_964555555.1 uncultured Candidatus Saccharibacteria bacterium
GAGAAGGGTTGTTGACCAAGGCTCTCGCTATAGCCACGCGCTGGATCTGTCCGCCAGAGAGCTGGTTCGATTTGTGCCAGAAACGGTCCTCGGTCAATCCTGCTGATTCTAGTGCTTTGGTTGCTCTTTTCTCGCGTTCGATCTCGGGCACTTCGGCGTAGATGAGCGGCAAGGTGACATTTCTCATCACGGTTGCTCGCGGCAATAGGTTGAATGACTGGAAGACGAAGCCGATGCGGTCGCGCCGTATAGTGGCCAATTCATCGTCGGACAGTTTGGATACGTCATGGCCATCTAGCTTATATACGCCGGACGTCGGCGTATCCAAAGCGCCCAAGATATGCATGAGCGTGGATTTGCCAGAACCAGATGGGCCCATAATGGCTAAAAACTCGCCATCATTGATGCTGAACGACACGCCGCGCAAGGCATGCGTTTCATTGTCGCCGGTCAAATAGGTCTTGGTTATGTTTTTTACTTCGATCATGGCGTTAATTGCCTGCCGGTCTGGTGGCGGCTGCCGGTGCTGCTGTGGTTGTTCTAGCTGCTCCTCCTCCACTTCCACCACCGAACGTACCTCTACCGCCGGCACCGAGGCTCGAGAGCAGGCTAGGCGCAGAAGACGTAGTCGCCTTTGCGGCGCTACCCGCTACGGTCTTGGTTATCACCCAGGTTCCCGCAGAAATGCCAGTTAAGATCTGCGTATTCGTGCCGTCGGTCGCTCCTACTGTTACGACTTGATTTTGCGGGGCAACAGCGGTGGTAATCGTGACTGAAACGGAAGGTCTTGCTGTTCCGCTGTTTCCGCCGCCGAATTGACGCGTAGTCGAGCCATTGAAAGTTGCGGTTGTCGATCCGACCCCCGGGTATTGTCCGGTAAAGCTTGCTCGTCCAGTTGAGCTTGCGGTGACACTGTTTGCTGCGACGAGAGAAGCAATATATTGACTTATGGTTGTGGAACTCATTACTTGCACATAATTGGCGTTGCCCTGGGTTTTGACAGCTAATGAAGGTACTGTGAGCACGCCGTCTATTTCATTGGTTGTTATGGTGGCGTTCACGCTCATACCAGGATTGATGCGGCTATCTGTCGTGCTAATGGTGACCTTCATGGCGTACGAAACGACGCCAGATACGACTGTGCCGACTTGGTCTATTTCTTGCACTGTGCCAGTTGCCGTGAAGTTGTTGATGGCATTGAATGTCAGGCTGACCGGGTCACCCACCTTGACCGAAGCAGCATCTACTTCGTTCAGAGATAAAGTGGCTATCTTCTGATCGCCTATGATCGTGGCTATAGCAGTGCCATTGCCAGCTTGACTGTAGACGTTCACCGGTATTCTGCCGACTGTGCCAGCGAAAGGCGCGCGGATAAAGTAATTGTTATAAGTCTGCTGCTGTTGATCTAGGGTCAATCCTTGAGACTTTATATCCAAGACATCCGCTCCGGCGTTTAGATTGGTCAAGGCATTCTGGCTTGTTTGTATACTGCTCTGTCCTGACAAAAGGGAAGCGATGTCATTATTGATTTGGGTTGACCATGTGTTCACATTGCTCGTTGCCGTCGACTGGTCCTTCGCAAAATAATTTGGCTGGACTGTCACTATATAATTCACCGTGTTCTGCGATTTTTGCAAAGTCGCGCCTGCGTCCTTGGCTAGCTTATAAGTATCGCTAAAAAGCTGGTCTAGGCTGGAAGTGGCGCTGGCTCGGCTCAAGTTTTTGTATTCGGCAAGCACCGTCACATATTCTGCATTAGTAGCGTCGAAATTTACACCTGCGTCATTCCTAAGCGCACGGGCCGAATCGACCAAGCTGGTTGATTGTTGGTCCGAAAGGAAGCCGCCTTGACCGTAGAATAGGTCTTTCAAACCAGATATGACCGCCGGCATGTCCAAGAAGAACCCAGAGACATTGTTGAAAGTGTTGCTATAAGAAGTGACTACGGCAGCCTGTGCGTTGGCTAGGTCTGTCGCCTTCGGCGGCTCAATGAGTTTCGAATAGGCGATTTTGGCATTTTGCAGATTGATGGCCGCTTGTGTGTCATCTATAGTAGCCAAGAGTTGGCCTGCTGTCACATGGTCGCCGACTTTGACATTTATGGTATCGATCTGTCCAGAAACTTGGCTGGCTACGTCCAGCTGATTCGAAGCCGATACTTGTCCTGTGCCGGTCACTGTTTGTATTATAGAGCCTATCCGGGCGCGTGCCACTGTGTATTGGGGTTCTGCATTTGCCGTGCTGGCGGTTGTATACCAATAATAACCCCCGATCAAAAGCACGATCACGACGAGCGTGGTCCATATCTTATGCGCTTTGATCGCTTGGCCGAACCTGCCCACAAAAGAAGTGCTTTTCATTTTATTGCTAAGGATTATTTATTGATTGGTAAACTATTATCTGCGGAACTTGAGGCCGTCGGTGGCGGCACTATCCGGACGAATGTGGCGTTAATGCGGCCAGTCTGGTCGGCTGAACCTATGATTACCACCCATTCGCCATTGGCGAGGTCGCTCGGACTGCCTGGGTTCCTCATCATGCGTACGACTGTGGAACTGCCAATGGTTACCAGCTGTTCCGCTTGGTTCGGACCTGAAACGACGAATGAGGGCAGTTTCAAAGAGCCGACCATCCCGATGGCGCCATGCGAGTTGATATCGTCACTGCCGTGCATAAAAGGCACGAAGACTTTGTCGAAGCGGCTCATATTGTGGTAATAGCCCTCATTCCATTCTTCGGAGAAAATCGCGCGATGGTAGCCGACGAAGAATCCAGTAGCGAAAATAATCAGCACGATTATGACCATGCATATGCAAAAGACGATTTTCGAATATGTTGAAGCTTGGCCAAATTCTTTGAAGAACATAAAAATTTATTATTGATAAACGATCCTAGCGTGCGCTTTGCGACTGGAAAGCGTTCACCTGCGATCTTTGCAAATAATTGAGGTCTTTGAAAACAGATATGAAATGCTGGAGCGAGTAGACGAGGAGCAAAACCACTGCTAGGAATGTTGCGAGCTCCGCCGCAGGCATAGACTCCAATAGCGAGAATGCCAGATCCTTCCACACGTTCCAAACCGCCGATCCGCCCGAACTCAAGAGTCCCAGGTAGTCTGCGAAACCAGACTGGTATGCGTCATTCATTACAAAGTCTATTGCTGGCTTTATCGCGACCATTGCGGTTACAAAACAGCCCAAATAAGCGATTGCGCGCATTCGAAACTGCATCAAGCGCCTTCTGTACATTCTGGCCATGACATTCTTGATGATACGATCTTGTTCTGTTGCAATATAATCCATAAGCATACGTTGACTGTATTACGGCTCTATTTATACCTTTGGTGCACGAACAGGTCCCGCACCTTTATGAGCGCCCGCCTGTGCCAGCTCTTCACTGTATTCATCGGTTTTTTCATGACATCTGCTATCTCATCGAACGTCATCTCTTGCTGATAATGCATGACGAGGACGGCCCTGTGGTCAGGGTGCAAGGTGCTCAAAGCGCCTGTTATCTCTTCCGAAAGCAACGCTCTATCAAATATTTCCTGCGGCAGCGGTTCTGGGTCGTGCAATGTCTCCGCGAATGACACCTCGTCGTTGCCGTCATCTATCTCCGAGAACGACATAGCGCGCTTCTTTTTTACATGGTCGAGGGCGGTATTCCGGGTTATGGTAAAAAGCCAGGGCCGGAATGACTTGCCCTTGTCGAAGCGCTTTATGTATTTCCAGACCTTGAAGAAAGAGTCCTGGATGATGTCCTCGGCATCATCGTCGTTCTTGGCATATTGCCGGGCAAAGTTGAAGATATGGTTCATGTAGCGCCTCATCAGCGCCTGATACGCATTGTCATCGCCATTTTTCGTCGCTTCTGCCAGCTCCTCGTCGCTCTGCTCTTCAAGATTGGTGATTTTTTTTGGCGTTGTGCTCACGTCGCATTATGGCACAGAATAAAGGGTTGTCGCACTATTGACAAAATAGTGAAATAGGTGTATACTCTAAATGTAAGCTCATTGGTAAAACAATCAAATTAAAGGATGACACCATGACACAGATCATGACTGCAGCCGAAATGACCGACGGCCAAATCGAAAACGCCGTCAACAAACTCCGCGACGCGATGCGCAAGCATCGTTCCGAGATCACCTCGGACGTCGCTCAACAGGTTCTCGGAGTCGAGAACCTCGGAATGATGATGTTCACGCCCTTCCGCGAACGCGCTGAAGCGGTCTCGAACCTCATCGTCCGCACCGCCAAAGTGAATCGCAGTCGCTCTCAGCAAGAGGCGATCGAAGCCACTGGCCGCGCGCAGTACACGAGCCGTGTGGTCGTGGACAGCATGCCGAAAGGTGAAGGCGATGAAGTCGAGGTCGTGTTCTTCAAACCCGACCTCTCACAGCGCAACGGTTTCATCTCCGATGACGACCTCGAAAAAGAGTTCGAGCTGCGCGGTCTCAAACCAGCCGACCCGATCTCCATCGCCGCCGTGAATGAAGCCGATCCCGCCTTCGCTGATGAGAAGCCCCACGGCACTCATTGGAAAGACGCCAAAGGCAACTGGTGCTACGCCGCGTTCGACCGTTGGCACGACGAGCGCGAGGTGAGCGTCGACCGCCTCGACCGCGGCTGGAGCGACGGCTGGTGGTTCGCCGGTGTTCGCAAGTAGTTCTCAACGCTAAGTCGCTTAGGACTCCGGTCCTTTATACTTAGTCCTTACTGTGTCCACTGTAGCTTTAGCGAAGGTGGAGCCCTGTTCCATCCTGCCAGCTGGCAGAGTGGAGCGGGGCTAAATTTTTATAAAAAAAGTTCTGTCTCCTAACTATACTTCTCCGGAAATATCCCCGGCTTTGCGCTCGTCGTCATTCTCGCCGCATAATTATTTTTCTTCTTGGAAAAGACCAGCGAGAGCGCTGCGCAGAAGAGGCCGATGTCGCGTACGCTGATGGGGTCGAGGCCATTTTGCATGACCAAAGCCACAACGATGTCCAAAATCAGTAATGACGCCAAGATGCCCACGTACATGCGGCCTATGTCTAGGATCAGCAATAGGGCGCATGCACCCAAGGCTGCGCTGTGTATGACTACAAGGTCGATGATGAGCGAGCCGGTTCCCAGGAATGATGGCACATAAGCCGTCCATTCCGAAGGCGACAATATCTCATTCATGCCGAACCAAGCAAAGACGAAGGCGATGCCCCAAGCGACGATATTTTGTGACCAATGTGATTGTTCCATGTTTCTATTATACCACCAATGAGATTTGTCTTAACGTTCTCATTTTAATCGCGGTGCAGGAGGGTACGAGTAAAAGGCGCGTGCGGCATTCCTTTTTTGCCGTCCGAGGACTGTCTGAGCAAGTATAAATTTCTGGACAAAATGCGAACCGTGATTGTACCTCGTGAGAATTTTGTCCTGAAATTTAACGAGCGAGTTTCGCAGGACGGCAAAAAAGGAATGCCGCACGCGCCTTTTACTCGTACCTTAGTGCCTCTATCGGACTTTTCTTCGCCGCCTGATTCGCCGGATAGCCGCCGAAGATGAGCCCTATAGATGCCGAGACGAACATGCCCAATGCTGCTCCTGTCCAAGGGAATACAAATGTCCAGTTTATCGCCAGCAGTTTTGTCAGCACCAATGCCACGAGGAATGCTAACCCAGCGCCCAGGATGATGCCCACAATCCCGCCTATCACTGTGAGCAGTATCGCTTCCAGCAAGAATTGCGAAAGGATGTCCCGGTCGCGCGCGCCCAACGCTTTTCGCAAGCCGATCTCACGCGTCCTTTCCGTGACTGAAACAAGCATGATGTTCATGATGCCCACTCCGCCTACGAAGAGTGCTATCGAAGCCACCGCTACTAGGAACCATGTGAGGGCCGAGGTTATCGTGCCCAAAGTGTTAGCAAGAGTTTGTTGCGTCTCAATCGTAAAATCGTCCTTAGTTGGGTCCGTGATATTGTGCGACTCTTCCAAAGTCAACCGGATGTTCGCCGCCGTCATCGGCACAGCCGCATCTGTGACTGCCTGCGTGATCAGACGGTTGTAGTATTTCTGTCCTGTCACATAAGTCATCGCCGTCGTATAGGGCATGATCACCATCGTGTCAAAGTTGAACAAGGATCCGCCACCAGATTTCGGCAGTACCGCAACTACCCGGAAATTCCTGCCTTTTATTTTTATGTTCTGGTTCAGCGGGTCCTGGTTGTCGAATAGGTAGTTTGCCACGTCTGCGCCGATAACTATCACGCTCGAAAGGGAAGCCACGTCGCTTTGGTCGAAGAATTGCCCTTCCGCCGGCACCAGGTTGAATATGTCTGCGATCAGGCCTGTGCCGCCGAAGACCGTGACTTGATATGTATTCGAGCCGTATGAAGCCGCGTCAGAGCCAATGACCACAGGCATTATAGAGATGAGCCCAGGCACATTCGCTTTGTTCTCCAATGCAGTCACGTCTTGAGGCTTCAAGGAGTCGCTATAAAGCGCCGCCGCTCCTGATGACGGGCTTGTCGAAACTTGGCCGGGGATGACAGCTATGGTATTCGTGCCCAGTCCCTGCACTTCGCCCAAAATCAGATCCTGCGCGCCCGCGCCGAGCGACATTACCAGCATGATAGCAGTGATGCCGATAACGATGCCGAAGATCGTCAGTATCGACCGCGACCTGTTCGTCGTGAGTCCCGTCAATGAAGTTTTGAAGAGGTGCTTGTAGGTCATTTTTGTGCCTGATAATATTTATTTCCAGTTTTGTAAGCATCAACAGCCATTTTTGAAAATTTAAACAAAGGCTCAGGTAGTTTATCTAAAGGATACCAATTCCATTTATCTGCCTTTTTTGGTTCAAGAGTTTTAGGTTCTCCCTCTGACCAATCAGCCGTAAAACCAATATGAACATAATGTTTTGGAGCGTATGTCATAACATTTGTTAGATATAAGAACCGTATGTTTTTTATCTTCAGGCCGCACTCTTCCAAAGTTTCTCTGATTGCACATTCTTCAAATGATTCCATGTATTCTAGATGGCCTCCTGGCGATGAATGCTCTCCGGCACCATGAGAGCCTTTTCTTTTGGTCAATAAAATCTTGCCTTCTTTGAAGATCATCACTCCTACGCCAACTTTTGGGCGATCATTTTCCATGTTATTTGAAAGCATAGCACGCAGTTAACTCTCTTTCACTGGCGACAACATCTTTATCCTTGAAAAGTTCCTTATAAGCATTTTCAAATTCAGATATATAAGTTTTCTTATCATCCAGACTCAAGGTTGCGTACTTCGAAGTCGTTTTATGCCTTCCGACTAGCTCTTCCAGAGTAAATTCCTGCATTTCCGAAAACTTCTCCGACTTGAAATCGCGAAATCCGCTTTCTTCGAACAGCGCTTTAGTTTTTTCGAGGTCGCGCCAAGGCTTGATGATCGAATCTTTTTTGTATTTTTTATATATTTCTGCGCCTACGATTTTTCCATCCTTTTCGAAATTCACTGGATCCGCCCAAAAGACCAGAAAGAAGCCATTTTCTTTGATAACTCTTTTTATTTCCGCAAACGCATCCCTTGTGGCAAACCAATGGAAAGCTGTGCCCGCAATCACACAGTCAAATGAATCGCCATCAAAGGGAAGCATCTCTGCCGAACCATCGACATATTTTATATTCAAAGCCTTTTCTTTTGCGCTTTGAATGGCCTGTTCGAGCATTTTTTGATCATGGTCGCAGCCCGTGACTTCTATTCGGTTTTTCAATTGGTCAGGGCAATTTATTAGCAACGGTTCAGTAGACTTGCCTGTGCCGCAACCGATATCTAGTATCTTGATTTTTTGGCCTTTTCCATTCAACAGCGAGAAAATGAAGTCATAAAGCTTTTTATTATAAGGCTTTCTGTATTTCTGATAATCATCAGCCAATTCGCCGAATGATTTTTTTCTGAATGAAATGTCGTCTTGCATTTTGTTTTAAAATTTTATATTATTTCTTGAATTCATCCTCCGCCGTCAGCCTATTTTTTACCTTCGTGTCGCTTTCGATAGCGCCATCCATCAGCCTGATAATCCTTTCTGCATGCTCGGCGGTCGACGTTTCGTGGGTAATGAGCACTATCGTCTTGCCGTGCTCCTCATTCAGGTGCTGGATCACGCTCATGACCTGCTTTCCCGACTTCGAATCCAGGTTGCCCGTCGGCTCATCCGCGAAGATTACTTCCGGGTCTGTGACCAAGGCACGCGCTATCGCCACTCTCTGCCTTTCGCCACCGGACAATTCCGCTTGGCCATGGTCCATCCTGTGGCCTAGCCCTACCGACTCCACTGCTTCGCGGGAGCGCTTCTCCCATTCGCGCTCTGGAATTTTCGAATAATATAGCGGCAATTTTACGTTTTCCAAAACCGTTGTCCTCGAAAGCAGGTTGAAAGACTGGAATACGAAGCCGATTTCGCGGTTGCGCAAGTCCGCCAATTCATCGCTGGAAAAAGTATTCACATTCTTGCCGACGAATTTGTAGCTTCCTGATGTCGGTGAGTCTAGGAGGCCGAGAAGGTGCAGGAGCGTGGACTTGCCGCTCCCTGACGGCCCCATGATCGCCAAGAATTCGCCCTTGCGCACATCGAAAGTGACTCCCGCCAAGGCAGTCGTCGGCGCGTCGCCGTCATCATAGGATTTCTTCAGGTTTTTTACTTCGATAATGTTTTCTGACATATGTCATCTGCGTGTAATATTTTTTAGCATCCAGCTTTGCATTTTGCACTTTAAACTTTGCACTATTTTACATATGTCACCACCTTATCGCCTTCATTCAGTCCCGATTTTATCTCGATCATCCCGTTCGAACCCTTCAGTCCCGTTATGACGGGAATAGAATAATATGTTTTCAGGTCAGCGCTTACGATGCGGACCGCCGTCGAAGTCGCCGAAACCGTGACTGCGCGGTAGGGAATAGAGACCACATTGTCCGCTTCATGGGTAAGTATTTCCAAGTTTGCTGTCATGCCCGAACGGATGCGCGGGTCGGGAGTTACGAAATATAGCGTAACCTTATAGGTCGGCACGCCTTGAAGGACAGTCTCCGATGGGTCGATAGCCGTTACAATAGCCGGGAAGTCCACATACGAGCCGTAGGCATCCAGCGTGCTCGAAGCCAGATCGCCGACCGCTACTTTTGCTATATCAGCTTCTGGGACATAGGCTTCTATCTTGTATTGTCCGCTGCTCTCCACCGCAAATCCGCCTGCGCCAGCTGCAGCAAATTCTCCGACAGTCGGATCTGCCTGCGTCACGATGCCATCGATAGGAGCAAGGATCTGGTCGTTGCCTAGGTCAGCTTTTGCTTGTGCCACTTTTGCCGCTTGCGCTGCGATCTGGTCAGCAGAGGAGCCTGCCTGCTGAAGGGCAAAGTTATTCTGCGCTTGATTATAGGTCGAAAGCGCATTCTTCAGTTCTGTATCCGCCGCAGAAACTGTCGCTACGCTCTGATTCAAGGTCGAGAGCGCTGTATTCATAGTCGTAACAAAAGCGTCTATAGCCGACTGCGACATGGCAGAATTGCCCGGGTTGAGCGCATTCACGATAGCTGAAAGGTCATTCAAAAAACTTTTTATGCTGGAAATATAGCCCTCTGCGTTGGAGATCAATCCTTGCGCGTTGCCGATAGTTGCCGAGGCGGCGTCACCTTGCCAGTTATTGAGAGTTGCAGAAATTGCCAAACGTTCGTTATTGATGTTTGTGCTGATGATATTCGATGTGACATGTATGGTTATTGTGGGATTCACTGTTTGCGGATTGGCGAAGAATGTGTCGGCAAAGTTCACGACTGCGCTTTGCGCCTGCGTAAATCCAGAATGGATAGCATTCACTGCGTCTTTCTGTGCATTTGCCAACGTCGTCGAAGCCGTATCCACCGCCGACTGGTCCGCAGCATATTCTTCCGGCCTTAGTCCCCTGGAAATTTCTGCCAGCGTTGCTTGTGCGTTAGCGAGCGCCGCCTTGTCTGCCGCGCTGTTTAGGGAAGCGATAAGGTCGCCCTTCTTGACCGCATCTCCAACTTTCACCGGTATGCTAGCTATCACACCGCTTTTCTGGAATGCCAATGCCGCTTTGTCTACCGGCGAAACCGTGCCCGTAACGCTGACTTGCTCTATGACTTCGCCTATCGCCGCGCTTGTCCATTCGAACTTCGACGTGGAGCTTCTATGCGTCACATAATAGCCCAAAGCGCCCACGACTACGATCACGACGAAGATAATGAAATATATGTTTTTAAGGAAAGAAAAAAAAGAGCGTTTCTTCATGGATTCATTATACCACAACAGCCCGCGCTAAGTATGTGCAAAAATGCTATACTGCTTTTGTATAACAACCCATAGATATGACCTTGAATCAGAAAAAGTACGAGAACGCCGTGCTTTATCTATGCCAAAAGTTGGATGGTGAAGTACGAGGCAAGAAGAAATTGGCGAAATTGCTCTATTTCGCTGACTTTGACTTTTATGAAAAAAACCAGAAGTCGATCACTGGTGATGTCTATCGTGCCCTACCGATGGGACCATTTCCAGTATCGCTTGATACGATAACTGATGTGATGGAAAAAGGTAAGGCAATTTCAGTCAAGCGGGTTGAGGAACGCGAAGGTTATAATCCGACAGAGGTGTATCGTTGCATCAGTAAGCCAGACATCTCGGTTTTTGATAAGAATGAGATCGATATGCTGGATAGGATTATAGTCAGATATGGACACCTCAATGGCAAGCAGTTGGAGGAATTGTCTCACGCCGAAGCGCCATATATCGGTACCGAATTAAAAAAGGAAATCCCTTATGAGCTCGCATTCTATCGCGGCACCGACTTCAGTGATTTATGATTGAATTCTTCTACCATGACGGCATTCAGAAAGAAATCGTTGCATTCGAAAGACGGTTTCGCACGATACGCGAAGCCATAGCCATATTTGAGAGATTATGTAATAGGCAGTTTAACCCTACGAAGCCCGAACAAATTATTGCGCCGGCCAAATTGCATAGGATTACCCAGAATGACATTTGGACGCTCTGGAAGATCGAGCTAGTGGTTCCGAGTGCTGGCCTGCGGCCCAATCAATATCCTAGAATGTGGTTTGCAGTGAAAGGCGCAAGCATTGCTCTTCTGTGTATGGCTACACATATCGATAACTACAGTGACGAAGAAATGAAAATACTAGCCCTATCTCGTGTCACTGATTTATTCTAACTAAGCATTTGAGGCAATAGAGCATAAGTCGTTGCGTCATTTTTCATCTCAAAGCCAGTTCAAATATCCTACACAATGTTACTTATCTGTTAAGGATAATCAGGGAGAAAAAAAGCTAAGTTTTTTGCAAATTCAGTCGGCAGTATAGAGAGGATGCTCTATCACCATTTAATTTGAGAGTAAAGTTTTTTTAAATTTTGTCCGCGCTTCTTATTTACGGACATTAAAAATGCAATTTTTCCTTTAATTGAGAGCATTTCTTTTTCCAGCATCGCTGATTTTGATTTAAGTGGCCCAAACTTTTTTAAGTCATTCAGGTAACCAAATAATTCTTCTCTGGCTTCAATATCCAAAGAACCGTCGGGCTTTATCAGTACCCCGGTAACCTTTTTCGTTTGTCTAGGATTGAAACGAAAAATCTTTGATCTCTTTACTTTGTATCCTTCGCTGAAAATTATTTTTATGATCGTAGGCTCTATTCTTATCTCATTGTGAGCTGAAAGCGTTATGTCATCGAAATATCTTGTATATATAGTCCTGTTTCTTCTTGCTAATAGTGATATTCTATTGTCCATATTTTCCAAGGCAAGACTGGCAACGTATGGGCTGGTCGGTGCTCCTTGCGGCAGAGAATAATTAAGTGTTGTTAGTTTGCAAAGCAAACACGATGTTTCCTCACTACAGCCTAAATCAGAATAAATCTGCTGAACTTTTCTGTAGTGTACGCTTGGGAAAAAATTTCTTATGTCGAACGTTAGTAAATAACGTCCTTTTGTATGTTTTTGCGCGTTATCGATTATGGACTTTCCTTGTCCGAATCCATACGCACAAGGATGCAATCCTATTTTACTGAAATATTTGTCGAGAATTTTGCGCTGTATGATTTTTAGGCCGTGTTTTGGGGCACTAATCTTTCTAATACCGCCATCCTTCTTTTCAAGCTCGATTTCCTTATAAGAGTCTGGTACCCTAGCAATAACTTTTATTAGATCGCCCTCTTTTAAATCTAAAAAGGCTGCCAAGTCCGACACATTGTTTAAAGTTACAGGACTTGTCTTATGCGTGATTTTTTTCATAAAATAGAAACGCCACCCATGTTTTCAGGGTGGCGGGTTTGAAAGTAAAGCTGGTGAGCTATGTATCTAATAATGATTGAGATCAGAACCAGTACATACCAGAACCGCCTTAGGATAAGTGCAGAGATGCGAAGCACTTCCGCAACGAAACGCAGTTTCGTTATGATCTTGTCCATGGTGGTCTGTTTGAAGAGATCGCGGACCGAGGATAGCTGTCCTAACCCCTTCAAAAATTGCTTCTAATAAAACGATCTTCAAGCTATCGACCCAGCTTGAGTCAATACTACTTGCTACCAATGTTCTAACGGTATAGTGACAAGGGTGGTGAGTCTAGACGCTTTGGTGTCAATACTATCGACCAATATCACTTTCCGTGCTGGTGAATTGTCTTTTATTGGGGTAGTTTTTAGTCTCTCGTTTGAGAGAATCTCTTTGCA
>CAZKSQ010000019.1:0-11576 GCA_964555555.1 uncultured Candidatus Saccharibacteria bacterium
TAGAGAAGAGAGAAGAGAGAAAAGAGAAAGAACACGGAAAAGAAGAGGGTCTTGAATGACAAATTTCCAATTTCCAATTTCCAATGAAATCCAGATTTCAAATTATTTCTTTGCATCTTTTTCTAGAACCGATTTCGCATATTGGATAAGGCAAGCAAATAATGGTTCTGCAGTCTTCGCGAATCTCTCGAGTATGGCGAATTTCATGTCAAAATATTCATGGGAAAGGATATTCCTCATGTCGGAAAAGCTCGCCAGCTTGAGCGCAACATCGCGGTCGAAGCCGTCGAGAAGCGCCAAGTCCTCCAAGATCGCCTTGTATGTCTGCGGCATCGGTTTCTTCGCGGAAGCGATAAGGATCTTCGCGATATCGATGGAAGCATTTGCAACTGTCTCCGCCCAACGCTCCAAATTGCGCTTTATGGAAACGTCTTGCTGATATTGCATCTGGGTGACTCTGGAGAAGTCTTTGAATTCCGGCATCTGATCTTGCATAAAATCGACTATGCGCTCGAGCCGCGGCCTGTCATTCTGGGAAAGCGACTTTGACCTTTGCTTGATGCGCATGAAATCTGAAATAAAATACCGGAAATCTTCCGCCAAGTCGTCGACCGCGCCAGACAAGCGCGATAGGAGCGCTTCATCTCTAGAAAATATCTTTTCTCCTTCATGCATCACAGCAGACACGACCGTCGATGCCGCGCGGTTCAACACGACAAAATCGACGCGCCGGCCGAGAAGCGCGTCCAGATCCCTCCATATAGAATCTTCATTCGCATATATGCTCTTTGATTCATACTCCAGAGCGCTATTATTCGGCACAAAATATACTCCGATATCTACATCGGATTCTGAATGTGCTCGATCTTTCGCAACCGAACCGAACAAATAGGCGAAGGCTACGTCTTTGCGGCCTTTGAAATATAGGCCTAGCATATTTAGCATGGTTTCCTTATCCATAAGGACAATGTTATCAAATAAATGGAGAATATCCAAAGAATATCTGTTACCTATTTCCGATATCGTATACCTATTTCCGATTTCGACATAGAGCCATCCCGTGTGACTATATCCGATATGGTGGATAACCTTTATACAGAGTAATACGAAATCGTGTATAATTTGTACATATTATTAATGTTTATATATCCGACATGTCAGAGAAAAATCTTATAACAATCAAGGAAGCCGCCGAGCTATTTGGCGTAACTCCCCTCACCCTGCGCAACTGGGACAAGAAAGGCAAGCTCAAGGCCCTTCGCCATCCTCTCAACAATTACAGGGTCTACAAAAAGTCCGACATAGAAGCACTGATGCAGTCAATGGAGACAGGCGCTCCCGCTATCTATATTCCGAGGAGAAAGAAAGTAAGGAAAGTGGAGGTGAAGCACGAATAGTCGCCTGTCATTCCCATGATTATTCTTGTCATTCCCGCGAAGGCGGGAATCCAGAAGCACAAAATCAATCGAAGTTCATAACCCCTCTAGACCACGGATGTTGTTACATTATTTTCGTGCTACTGCAAAATTTCCTGCTTCTGGCTTCCCGACTTCGCGGGAATGACACAGTATGCTAATATATTTTCATGAAATACCTCCCCACCATCGGATTGGAAATCCACGCCGAACTAAAAACCGCCTCCAAGATGTTCTGCTCCTGCAAGAACGATCCCGACGAAGAGAAGCCCAATGCAAACATCTGCCCCATCTGCCTCGGCCATCCTGGCACGCTCCCAGTTTTGAACCATGAAGCGATCAGGCACGTCTTGAAAGTGGGAGTTGCCGTGAATGGCAAGCTGGCCGACTTTACCGAGTGGGATAGGAAGAATTATTTTTATCCCGACATACCCAAAGGCTACCAGATCAGCCAATACAAATATCCGCTGGTCTCCGATGGCGAGCTCGCTGGTGTGGCGCTCGAACGCGTGCATCTCGAGGAAGATACCGCTAGCTCGGTGCATGATGCCAGCGACAAGACTCTCATCAACTTCAACCGCTCTGGTGTTCCCCTCATGGAGCTGGTCACCAAACCGGTCATTCACGACGCCGCCACCGCCGTCCGCTTCGCCAAGGAATTGCAACTGCTCCTGCGGTACCTCGGTGCCGGCGATGCCAACATGGAAAAAGGCGAGATGCGGGTGGAAGCGAATATTTCGGTTATGGCGTTTCCTGATTCCGACAGTTCGACCCGTCTGCCAGGCACACCTGATTTTCGACCGTCGCAGCCAGCGACAAGTGCCGACTTTCGCGGAGCAAAGCGGAGCGAAACGAAGACACTTCGTCGTGGCGAGGAGGGAGAAAATCAGGGAGGTGTGAAGCTGGGTACCAAAACCGAAGTCAAAAATCTGAATTCCTTCCGTGCCGTCGAAGATGCAATAAATTACGAGGTTGCGCGCCAGACTGCCCTTCTTGAGAATGGCGAGACAGTGATCCAGGAGACCCGTGGATGGGATGACGGCGCCGGCGAAACATTCTCGCAAAGATCCAAAGAGAGCTCGCATGACTATCGCTACTTCCCAGACCCCGATATACCCAAGATGGAGATGTCGGACATCTCCGAATTCAGCTCTACAGCTCTCAAAGGAACTTTGCCAGAATTGCCATGGGCCAAACGCGATCGATACAAGAAAGATTTTGGCATGACTGACAAAGAGGTGGCGGTATTCGTGGAGTCGCCGGAGATCGCAAAGTACTATGAAGAGGTCGTTACGCCTTTCATGAGCGATGCCAAAAAGACGAAGTTGGCGACGAATTATATATTGAGCGATTATTTGGGGATGCTCAAACGAGACCTCACCCCAGCCCTCTCCTCAAAAGAGGAGAGGGGGCATGCCTCGTCGCTGGCGAATAAATATACGGAAGACCGCGTTCCCCCTTCCCTCATTGAGGAGAGGGATGGGGCGAGGTCTGAAATCAACACAATTCCGCCCTTCGCCTTTTCCGAGCTTATAGAAATGATCGCAAACAATGAGATATCGTCTCGCGGAGCAAAAGACTTAATCGCTTTGCTTGTCGCGCGCTCCCCCGCCTCGAATGAGGAGGGGGCCGGGGGGCGGTCTGTAAAAGAACTTGCGAAGAAGCACGGTTTATTACAACAGAGCAATGCCGCCGACATCGAGCCAGCCATCCTGAAAGTCATAGCCGATAACGCATCCGTCGTCGAAGAATACAAAAAAGGCAAGACCGCATCGCTCCAATTCCTCATCGGCCAGGCTATGAAAGCCACGAAGGGCGCGGCCAATCCGGGGGTGGTTAAGGAGATACTATTGAAAATGCTGGGATAACTATTCTATCGCGCGTCATTCCCGCGATTATTTTTGTCATTCCCGCGAAGGCGGGAATCCAGAAGCACAAACCTCATAGACACCATTAACGTAATACAATTTCTAACCATTCTGGGTTGGTTTTTTCGATCAATTTCATCTTCCAAGCTCGTTTCCATTTCTTAATCTGCTTTTCTCTCATAATAGCGGCTTCAATACTATCAGAAGTCTCATAATATACGAGTCTATTCACATCATATTGTGAAGTAAATCCTTGATTCAAACCGAGTTTATGTTCAGAAACTCTCCTTTCAAGATGATTGGTCACACCGATATAGAGTGTGCCATTTTTTCTGCTTGCTAAAATGTAAACATAATACGTATAAGACATAATGAAACATAATAATACACTACTGTTTTTGTCTCGGGTATAGATTATTTACCGGGTTCCTGCTTCTGGATTCCCGCCTTCGCGGGAATGACACGCGACAGCAGTTTCACCAATTCTTCGCCAAGCTTCTTGATAGCATTATCATCCAGCATGGAGACAGAAAGCACTTCTTTCTTTTCTTTCAAGAATACCTTCTTTGTCTTTTCAAACGTCTTCTCATCAACCAGATCCGTCTTTGTCAGGATGATCACCTCTTTCTTATCCGATAGTCCCTCGCCGTATTTCTCTAATTCCTTCCTAACCGTCAAATAATTGGTTTCGATCTGGGATTGTCCTGTCGCGCTCTCCCCCGCCTTGTTTAAGGAGGGGGCTGGGGGGTGGTCCGTATTCTCGAGCGACACCAAATGCAGCAAAAGCTTCGTCCTTTTTACATGTTTCAGGAATTTATGGCCCAGCCCCTTGCCTTCCGCCGCGCCCTCTATCAAACCTGGAATGTCCGCAAGAATATAACCTCCAGGCAAGGCGCCCAGATTGGGATCTAATGTAGTGAAGGCATAGCTCGCTACTTTGGCATTGGCATTGGTAAGCGCATTCAAGAGGCTGGACTTGCCTGCATTCGGCAGGCCGATCAGGCCCGCGTCTGCGATGAGGTCGAGCTCCACCTTGAAGTCAGCTTCTTCGCCATCGAAACCGCCAGTAGACTGTTCGGGCCTGACATTGGTCGAGGCCTTGAAGTGTTCGTTCCCCAGTCCGCCTCTGCCGCCATGCAATATCTTTGATGTCTGGCCTTCTTCTAGGAGCTCGACGACACGGCCGCTTTCTAGGTTGGTCACTATGGAGCCGATGGGCAATTCGATGACACAATCCTTTCCTGCCGAACCTTGCCTGCTCCAGCCTTGGCCGTCCTCGCCTTTGTCGGCCTCGAAGTTCTTGACGGACTTGTGGCGCGCCAGGATATTCAAGTCGCGGACAGCTTTGACATAAACATCGCCGCCCATGCCGGCATTGCCGCCGGAAGCGCCAGCGAATTCCCTGCCTTTCTCATGCCGCCAGCGCACGACGCCAGAACCGCCGGAGCCAGCTTTTGCATGAAATGATATTTCGTCGATGAAAGCCATGGGGTAATGAATTTCAAATTTCAAATTTCCAATGTCAAATCAAGGTCAAAATCCAAATTACAAAGAATCGCAATGGTTTGACATTTGAGCTTTGAAATTGATTTGACATTGGAAATTGGAAATTTGACATTAATTGCTGTTCTTTAACGACATCCTATAAATATCCAAAAGCGCCGATAACACCGCCAATACTATCGGTCCCATCACAAATCCGATGATGCCGAAGACGAGTATGCCTCCTAGGACTGATAGTAGCACAAGCAGAGGGTGGAGGCGCAGGCCGCGGTTGACGAGGTTCGGGCCGATGATGTGGTCGATGACGATGACGCCGGTATAGCCCCAGACCAGGACGCCTGCGGCGTAGAGATAATTGCCGGAAAGGATGAGATATGCCGCCGCTGGCAGGATGACGATGCTGGTGCCAATGCCTGGAACCAGTGCCGCTATGCCGGCGATAGTTCCCCATAATGCCGGCGCGGGAATGCCGAAGATCAGGAATCCGATGCCGGTCGCAACGCCTTCTAGCAAGCTCACCAGAAGCGCGCCCAGAAAGACTGACTGGATGGCGCGCTTCATGGTGCGAACGATGAAGTCGTGATTGCTTTCCAGAAGCGGGCTCCAAAAGAAAAATCTTTTGACGAGGGATTGGCCGTCGCGGAGCATATAGAAGACAGACAGCAAGAATATTAGAACGTAGGCGCAGACGGCGGCGATGCTCGTGAAGACAGCGTCAAGGTGGACGAACAGCCATTCAAGGCCGCTCTTCAGGTATTCGGTGACATTCAAGGCGTCGAAGGAGTAGGGCTGGATGACGCCGAAGACGAGATTGGAAAAGCCTTGCGAGATCGAATTCAGGGACTCTACGACGATGGAGCGGTTGCCTTCGTCGGTGAGCATGGCATACAGAGTCTGTATTTCGGAGTATATGCTTCCGACCAGAAAGAAAAGCGGCACCAATACCACTACCAGCACGCCGACAGTAGTGATCAGGCCCGCGCTCCTCTTGGCCCAGATGCCGCCACCGAGCGAATGCGCTAGCCTCTCATATATGGGAAAAACCAAAACCGCCGTGCACAAAGCCAGTACCAGCGGCGTCAAAAATGGCAGGAATATCATGACGGTCACAACAGCCGCGGCCAGCAACAATATGAAAAACAAATAAGAAGACATGCGCGAGTTCATGTCAACAATGTACAGTATTTATGGGATTTTGTACAGATGTCCAGCGTTCCTACGTTCTTTATCATTTCTTTATCAAAACTTTATCACTTTTTTATTAAAACTTCATAACTTTTTTATCGCCATTTTGTATACTGACAAAGTGACGACTACTTACGCCTGCGGGGGTACCCAGGTGGGCGATCCACCTTAGTCAAGTTGGATCTAGGGGTTCGATCCCCCTTACCTCCACAGGATTGAGTAGTTATCATATTGACTTTATCTTTTGATTTGCTAAGATAATGTCATCTTGACTAAGGTGGATGCCCGATATGGGTAGATCCGCAAACTCCCGCCCATAAAGCGGGTTTTTGTTTGGACACAGCGAGGTTGCTCACCAATAAGTTAAAATCCCCCGTCCTTCCCGTTGGTCGGGACACCCCCTTTTTCAAAGGGGGAATGAACGCAACTCGCGCGGAATCCCCCTTTGAAAAAGGGGGTGGCTCCGAGCAGAGCGAGGAGACGGGGGATTTACCTCCCCATGTTATATAGTTGCTTCACCTCCCCCGGCGATAACGCTCGGTTGTAAATACGGACGTCGTCTTCTAGGCCATTGAACGAATTGACACCCAAATTACTTGTGTCACCAATATAAAGAACTTTTGTCGAATTATCAGTAAGACTAACTCCATCTTGTTTCGTAGAACTATCAACATTGACCCCATTTACATAAAGATGAATATTGGAAGAGTTGAGCGAACCGTCCCAAGTTACAACAACATGTTGCCAAGAATTAGTTGTAATAACATTAGTTGTGCTAAGCCTATTAATTTGCGTATTACCAAGCACATAAAATTCTAACCTTTGCGAACTACCAAAGTTAAATACGGGTCCAGCGGCTCCCCCATCTCTAGCTAAGATAGCGCCTCCAATTTTTGCCGGCTTAATCCACGCACTTATTGTCATCGGCCCATTTTCAGTCAACGCCGCATCACCTAAAGTTCCTGATATTACATACTGGTTCGCCCCTTTAAACCCCGCCCCCTGCCCTATCTTCCCGCTGGTATAAAAAGTCGAAGTCGCGATACTTATCGGATACGCAGTATTATTATTGCCGCTCACATCATTGATATGCCCATTCTTGATCGTACTGCCATCGAAAGTCCAGTATCCCACTAGTCCCGAGTTGATCCTATTGACCGGCGACTTATCGGCAGTCTCCTGGCCCATCTGATAAAGCGCTTTTATTTCAGCGGGAGAAAGGGCGCGGTTGTAGATGCGGACATCGTCGATGAGGCCGTTGAAATTTAAGCTATTGGTAGAATACCATCTACCAATAAAAACAGTTGAACCTGATAAATTGCTTCCGCCAGTTCCGGTTGTTCCCTTAACTCCGTTAAGATAAACAGTGCAGTTCCCAGCGTTGTCGTTATAAACAGTTATGAAATTCCACTTGCGGTTAACTAATCCTCCCTTTACCCCTACACTACCGCTAGCATAACAATTTAGATTTGTGCCAGTGGTATAAAATTGAAGTGGAGCAATTTCTGCAAAATGTTGTTCTGTTCCAAGATTATTTGGATAAACCCACGCACTCACAGTAACAACAGTGGGAGTGGTGATAAAAGCTTTCACATAATTATTCACCCCGTTGAAATTAACCCGCTGCCCTATCTTCCCGCTGGTATAAAAAGTCGAAGTTGCTATGTTCGTCGGATAGCCAGTATTGCCATTTCCGCTCAAGTCCGCGATATGCCCGTTTTGGATGGTACCCCCGTCGAAGCTCCAGTAGCCGACGAGGCCGCTGTTCAGGCGCACCGGCTGGATCTTGTCCACGACTTCCGAGCCGCTTTTGTAGAGCTTGTAGATTTCGGCGGCGGAGAGGGCACGGGAATAAACTCTGACATCATCAATTGAACCCGCGAATTCATTTGCCCCTCCTACCAAGGGTGCGCCAATAACAAACTTATAAGTAGAGGTGTCTGGAGTTCCTGTTATGCCGTGACTACCCTTAAAAACTCCATTTACATAAGAGGAATAATTGCCTCCGCTCCAAGTAATCATCAAATGTGTCCATTTATTCAGTGGAACTGAAGAACTCGGCACAGTAATGTCAGTTTCACCAGAACCTGATACTTCGAAATACAAATTACCGTTAGTTCCGTTAAAAAAAATGGTGTAATCATTCAAACCTCCTGCCCAGTTTCCTTTAGCAAATACTGTCGACCAAGCTCCGTTAGCTGGATATGCTTTTGGATTTATCCAAACAGATACCGTGCCGGAAGAAGTAAGACGTAAACTGCTTGTATCGGTCGCATACGCCACACTCGTAATTCCATCAAAGCTCAAAGCCTTGCCATGTTTCCCTGCCACCCAAACCGGCTTTGTGGTGCCAGCTAGTGTGCCGGTGTTGTGATTGCCAGAGGCATCGGCGGCGAGGGTGCCACTGCCTTCGTCGAATTTCCACCAACCGACGAGGCCGGTTTCGGAGCCGGAAGTGAGCTTCATCGAGGCGTGCGCTTCGCGCAAAGAGAATGGAGAATAGAGAATGGAGAATAGAGCCAGCGCAATAGATGCAGAGAAAATGATTCTTTTACGAAACATAAGGCAATTATAGCAGAGGCGAGGCCTCTGTATACAGAGGCCTCGCCTCTGCTTCTTTATCAAAAATTTATCAAAACTTTATCACTTTTTTAACAAAAATTCAGCAGGATTTTATCGCTGTCTGATACAGTTTAATGATGCCGGCGGTGTAGTACAGAGCAGGACTTAGTATTCCTCCGCTCTAGGGGCGCAAATCCCCTCGCCGGCTCATGAAAGTGCTTGACAAAAATATCTGTTTTGATAATATGGACGCATACTAAGTCCTGTTCCGCACTATGCAGAACGGAGGAAGGAAAACCACTATGAGAAATCATAGTGGTTTTCTTTTGTTCCCTATTTTCCGTGGCACTTCTTATATTTCTTGACGCTTCCGCACCAACAAGGATCATTGCGGCCAAGCAACTTGTTCTCCTTATTAGACCCCTCCCCGGCCCTCCCCTCAGACGAGGGGAGGGGGCGCGCGACAAGATTTTGTCCATGCAAAATAATTTCACTCGCGCTCTCCCCCTCCTTGTTTGAGGAGGGGGCCGGGGGGTGGTTGGCTGCCTGACCATTCACCATCGGAGTTACATGCGGCAAGATCTTGATGACTTGCTCCCTCATGGCCGCCTGCATCTCGCGGAAAAGGCGCAAACCTTCTTTTTTGTATTCGACCAGCGGGTCGCGCTGTCCGTAAGCGCGCAAGTTCACGCTCGAGCGCGTATAGTCCATGACTTCAAGGTGTTCAACCCAGTACATGTCTATGGTTTGCAAGAGTACGATGCGCACGGCATTCAGGAAATTTTCGCGGCCAAAGTCGGAGATTTTTTTGGTGATCACGCCTCGTACGTGGCCCGCGACAGTCTCACCCGCCGCCACATTCCCCTCACGAGCCGAATCGCCCCGCGCTGCTAAGGCTCGTTCGGGGAACGTGCCGTCAGGCGAGGCTGTCGCGGGAATATTGTTCGCGGAAGCCGCGCCGGAGCGGACGTTTCGTCCCGCGAGCCCTACCAGCGGGATGCGATTCGGCTCGCGGGAGGAAATGTCCGCGACAGGCGAGGCTTCCGCAGATCCAATAATGTTATTCAACTCCTGTTCCACCTCATCAACTGAACCCAAAAGCAATTTCCTGCGCCTTCCATAGACGCTCGATCGCTGGGTATTGATGACGTCGTCGAATTCAAGGACGTGCTTACGAGAGTCGAAGTTGAAGCCTTCGATCTTTTCTTGTGCAGTCTCAAGCGCCTTGGAGATCAAGCGGTGCTCGATGGGCTCGTCTTCCGCCATGCCCAAGCGGCCCATCATAGACTTCAAGGTGTCGGAAGCGAAAACTCGCATCAAAGTATCTTCCAGAGATACGAAGAATTGCGTTTCGCCCGGATCGCCCTGTCGGCCAGAGCGGCCGCGGAGCTGGTTGTCGATGCGGCGAGCTTCATGGCGTTCTGTGCCTAGAACGAAAAGTCCGCCAGCGTTCATGACTTCATCATGGAGTTCAGCAGTGTTCGGATTTCCGCCAAGCTTGATGTCCACGCCGCGGCCAGCCATGTTGGTAGCTATGGTCACGCCACCCTTCTTGCCGGCTTGCGCCACAGTTTCGCCCTCCTTCTCGGCATATTCCGGCTTGGCATTCAATATCGAATGCGGAATCCCCTCGCTTTTCAGGAATTGCGAAAGGAGCTCGTTCTTTTCTATGGAGACTGTACCGATAAGGACCGGCTGTCCTTTGCTATGCAGCTCCTTTACCTTCCTCGCTATGGCTTTGTACTTGCCTATCTCGGTGCGGAAGATCTGGTCATTCTTGTCTAGGCGGATCTGCGGCTTATTGGTCGGCACGACGAAAACTTCCAAGCCGTATACCTTGAAGAATTCTTCGCTAGAAGTCGCTGCCGTTCCGGTCATGCCGGAAAGCTTGGGATACATGCGGAAAAAGTTCTGGAAGGTGATGGAGGCATAAGTGCGCGATTCCTGCTGGATCTTCACGCCTTCCTTGGCCTCTATGGCCTGATGCAAACCATCAGACCAGCGCCGGCCCGGCTGGAGACGTCCGGTGAATTCATCGACGATAAGGACCTCGTTGTCGCGCACGACATATTCCTTGTCTTTGTGATACAAGGCTTTCGCTTTAACAGCTGTTTCCAAATGGTGGACAAACTTGATGCCCTTGTCAGTATAGATATTTTCGACTCCGAGCATTTTCTCGGCTTTCTCAATTCCTGGGCCAAGCAAGGTAATAGCACGTTTCTTTTCGTCCAATGTATAGTCTTCGCCTTCCTTGAATGAAGATGTGAGCGAAGAGAACTGCTTGTAAGTCCCCTCTGCATCGCGGGTCGGTGCGGAGATGATCAACGGTGTGCGCGCCTCATCTATCAAAATAGAGTCGATCTCGTCGACGATGGCATAGTTGAATTCCCTTTGGCGCAGATGTTCTTTGCTATATTCGAGGTTGTCGCGCAGGAAGTCGAAGCCGAACTCGTTGTTGGTGCCATAAGTGATGTCGGCGGCGTACGCTTCACGGCGGGAACATGCGCGCAAGAATTCGTGGACGACTTTGAATGAGCCGAGAGAGTCGCGCTCTTTATCGCGATCGCGGCCCGCGACAGCCTCACCCGCCGCCACATTCCTCCCACGAGCCGAATCGCCCCGCGCTGCTAAGGCTCGTTCGGGGAACGTGCCGTCAGGCGAGGCTGTCGCGGGAATATTGTTCGCGGAAGCCGCGCCGGAGCGGACGTTTCCTCCCGCGAGCCCTACCAGTGGGATGCGATTCGGCTCGCGGGAGGAAATGTCCGCGACAGGCGAGGCTTCCGCGGTCGCGTCATACAAAAAACTCGACTCATGGTTTATGACGCCGACGGATAGACCGAGCGCGTTATAGATTTGCCCCATCCAGACGGCGTCGCGGCGAGACAGGTAGTCGTTCACCGTGACGATGTGCACGCCTTTGCCGCTCAAAGCATTGAGATATGCAGGAAGGGTCGCGACCAAAGTCTTGCCTTCGCCAGTTCGCATTTCGGCGATGGCGCCGCTATTCAAGACCATTCCGCCCAAAAGCTGGACGTCAAAATGG
>CAZKSQ010000020.1:0-10876 GCA_964555555.1 uncultured Candidatus Saccharibacteria bacterium
GCCGGACAAGATCACGGAATGGTCTTTTGGCGAGGTCACCAAGCCGGAGACCATCAACTATCGCACCCAGCGTTCGGAAAAGAGCGGCCTTTTCGACGAGCGCATCTTCGGCCCGGACCGAGACTTCGAATGTTATTGCGGCAAATATCGCGGCATCCGCTACAAGGGCATCGTCTGCGAAAAATGCGGCGTGGAGATCACACGCTCCATTGTTCGCCGCGAGAGGATGGGCCATATCGAGCTCGCTTCGCCGGTTTCTCATATTTGGTTCCTCCGGAGCGTGCCTTCCAGGATCGGTTTGGTCCTGGGCATGACTTCTGCCGATTTGGAAAAAGTTATCTATTTTGCCGGTTACATCGTCACCAAAGTCCAAGAGAATGAAAAAGAAAAGTTTTTGAAGGAGCTCGACAGCGAATATAAGACCAAGGTCAAGGCAGCGAACGACGATAAGACCAAAGAAGCTTTGAAGGATCTTGTTGTCACTGCTCGAAAAGAGATCGATTCCATTGTCCCAGGATTTGTCATGGACGAAATGACCTATCACAGATATGCCATGAAGTACGGAGGCCTATTCGAGGCTTCCATCGGTGCCGAAGCCATCTTTGACCTTTTGAAGAAGATCGACCTGCCGAAGCTGCGCATCGAGCTCGAAAAAGCCTATGAAGAGGCTGGCACAGCCGATCGCGAGCGTTTGGCCAAGAGGCTTTCTCTTACCAAGCAGATGATCAAGGCCAATCTTCGCCCAGAATGGATGTTCCTGATCCGTATCCCAGTGATTCCTCCCGGCCTTCGTCCTATGGTCGCTCTCGACGGCGGACGCTTTGCTACATCCGACGTCAATGATCTCTATCGCCGCGTCATCAACCGCAACAACCGCCTTTTGAAATTGAAGGAAATCAATGCGCCGGAAGTTATTCTCCGAAATGAAAAGCGCATTCTCCAAGAAGCCGTTGACGCTCTTATAGACAACTCTATTCGCCACAGCTCTTCTGCTGGTGCCGCCGCTATTGCCGCGCAAAAGAGGGCCTTGAAGTCTCTCTCTGATAGCCTGAAATCCAAGCGCGGACTGTTCCGCCAGAATCTTCTAGGTAAGCGCGTCGACTATTCCGGCCGCTCCGTCATCGTCGTCGGCCCGGAGCTGAAGCTCGACGAATGCGGCCTGCCAAAACACATGGCCGTAGAATTGTTCCGGCCTTTCGTTATTTCCGGCCTTTTGAAGAGGGAACTTGCATACAACATCCGCGGTGCCAATCGCCTCATAGACGACGGCGCCAAGGAAGTCTGGGAAATCCTCGAAGAAGTCATCAAGGGCAAATATGTGCTCTTGAATCGCGCGCCGACATTGCACCGCTTGGGTATTCAAGCTTTCAGGCCCACTCTCATCGAGGGCAATGCCATCCAAGTTCACCCGCTAGTCTGTACCGCTTTCAACGCTGACTTCGACGGCGACCAGATGGCCGTGCACGTGCCTCTTTCCGAGGAAGCTCAGCTTGAAGCCAAAGAGATCATGGCCGCTGACAAGAATATCCTCAAGCCTGGCAACAACGATCCTACTATCGTCGCCAAGCTTCTAGACATTGTACTCGGCTGTTTCTGGGTTACCAAGATCGACGCTCCTCGTGCAATGGACAAGAACGGCAATAGCACCAAGAAGATCTTCGAAAACCCGGAGGCTGCCATGCTCGCTTACAACTTCAAGACAATAGGTTTGCGAGAACCTATAGATGTTCAGGCGCCAGAGACCAAGAAATATGCGGAATACAAAGGTGCCCGTTTCGAGACTACTGTTGGCCGCATCTTGCTCAATAATGTCTTGCCTGAAGAATATCAGTTCATCAACAAAGAAGTCGACAGGAAGCGCTTGGCGGCCATCGCCGATGACCTCATTGCGCTTCTTGGCGCAGAAGCCATTGCCCCGATCTTGGATAGGATAAAAACCTTCGGCTTCAGCTACGCGACCATTTCTGGAACGACTTGGGGCATTGACGATATCATGGTGCCGAAAGCCAAGGATGAGATCATCAAGAAATCCAAGGTCCAGGCCGAGATCGTCAACAAACAATTTGACGAAGGATTGCTGACTGTCGAAGAAAGGATCAGGAAGCATATGGAAATTTGGCAGAAAGCCAAAACCGATGTAGAAAAAGCCATTCCTCCTAGCTTGGACAAGAATGGTTCCGTCTACGACATGGTCAACTCTGGCGCTCGCGGCTCTATGTCCCAGATCACGCAGATGGCCGGCATGAAAGGTCTCATCGCCTCCGTTTCTGGCGAGACCATCGAATTTCCGATCCTTTCTTGCGCCAAGGAAGGTTTGACTCCTATTGAATATTTCATTACCACTCACGGTTCGAGAAAAGGTCTCACAGACACAGCCTTGAATACCGCAAAGGCCGGATACCTGACCAGGAAGCTATTCGTCGTCGCCCAGGACGTCGTCGTTTCCGAAGAGGATTGCGGTACCAAGGATTCCATCATTCTCCACAAGCAGACCGCTTCTGGCATGAATATACCGCTGTCCAAGAACATCCGCGGCCGCATCATCGCCGAAGATGTGAAAGACAAGGAAGGCAAAGTGCTCTTCAAGAAAGGCCAGATGCTTTCCAAGTCTGATGCCGCAAAGATCGAAGAGCTCGGCATTGACGCGGTCCGCGTACGCTCGCCATTGTCTTGCAAAACTATCCGAGGCGTTTGCGCGCAGTGTTACGGATTGGACCTAGGAAAGAACAAGCTCATTGCTCTCGGCGAGGCTGTCGGAACCGTTGCCGCACAAGCTATCGGCGAGCCTGGCACGCAGCTTACTATGAGAACATTCCATGCTGGCGGCGCAGCACAGCTCGGCGGCGACATCACCCAAGGTTTGCCTCGTGTCGAAGAGATCTTCGAGAAGCGCCGCCCCAAGAATCCGGCCGTCGTTGCCAGCGTCGATGGCGTTGTCATCGAAGTCAAAGACCTAGGCAAAGAAAAGTCCATAATGTTGCTTCCAGAAATAGAAGATAAGGGCAAGAAAAAGGCCGCTGAAGCGGAATATGTCTTCCCATACCGAAGGACGACCTTGGTCAAGGTCGGTGATCGCGTCAAGAAAGGCGATCTTCTCACAGACGGTTCCGCAGATATCAGCGAAGTCTTCGAGTATGGCGGCGAAGAGCGCGCCAAAGGCTATGTCATCACCGAAGTTGGCAAAATCTACGAACTTCAAGGTGAAACTGTCTCCAGGAAGCACATCGAGATCATCGTAAAGCAGATGTTCTCGCGAAGAAATGTCATCGAGTCTGGCGATACCAACCTGACCGAAGGCATGATCATCGACGACATCCAGCTCTCTGAAGAGAATGCCCTTGCCAAAGAAGCTGGCGGCGCTCCGGCGAAGGTTGAGAAGATCGTCATGGGCATTACCGATACTTCATTGACTCGTAAGAGCTTCCTATCTGCCGCTTCGTTCCAGCACACGACTCGCGTCCTTATCTCAAATGCTGTCCGCGGCGCTGAAGACGACCTGACTGGTCTCATGGAAAACGTCATCATTGGCCGCTTGGTTCCGGCTGGCACAGGATTTGAGGGGTCACCCAAGAAAGCGATGGTGGATGCGCTTAGTCCGAAGGAAAGTGTGATCGGGGAGTAATTTTACAGGATCCGATCAAAGCAAAGATGGCGGAAGCTCCGCTATTTTTGTTACAAAAAAAGCATTCGTACGACTGACGTACGAATGCTCGATACAACTGATTATCATGATTGTTTGGAGTTTTTCTCCATCATCTTCCAAGCGGTATGGAGCGCTTCTGGTGTGCCAATGTCTATGTAAGACAAGGGCGGAATCTCGGTGCAAGTCATCCGGTGCTGTGAGACGTACCATTCGGATAAGAGGCCGATCGCAACTTCGTCGTTTTCTTTGTGGGCTTTGGCGATTTTCCTGACATCCTCAAAGACTTGTGGAGGGAACAACCAAACCCCAGTTTGGATCAAGTTACTGAACTTTTTCTTGGGCTTTTCGTGGAGCTCGATGACCTGATCGCCATTCAGCTTGACCTGTGCGTATTTTGCCGGATCATCGAGGCCTTCAAGCGGCATGACCCATATATGCGGTGCCTTCACTTTTGTGAATTGAAGAGCATTAGCGAACAAACCGTCTCCTAGCATGAGCACGAAATCATCTTTGCCGACCCACGATTCTGCTAATTGGAGATCTCTTCCCGGGCTCCTGCCTTCGCAGATGTATCGGTAGAAGATTTCCACACTGCTGCCGAATCGCGAGCCGTCCTCAAGAATCTCCATGATTGATTGCGGCCAAGTCCCGTCCAAGAGCACAAGGATTTTCATAACACCTCCATTTACCAAGGTCTTGACCACATGCTCTATTATCGGCCGGTCGAATACCGGCAGTGCATGCTTATTGAAGCTTCTTGCCTTTATGCCGTTCAGCCGCGTGCCTTTGCCGCCCGCCATTACGACTGCTTTCATTGGTTGCCTTTCTGCCGAGAGTTTTCGACAAAGCCTTCAAAAGCGTCTTTTGCGCCTTCTCGATCTTTATCGGAAAAATCACGACCTTTTCTTTGTCTGGCTCCATTGTAAAGAAATGTCCCAGTTTGTCAAAACCGCGCAATTGATCACTGGGAAGCGCTGGCACAACATGCCAATGCAGATGCGCAATGCTCGCTTCAGATCCTTCGCCAGTTTGTATGAAAATCTCAATGCCAGATCCAGGGTATAATTTTCTAAGATTTGCCGCCGCCGTTTTTATCAGCTTATTTCGAGCAAAAATTTCCTCATCTGACTCGTCTTCAAGATTAGTTATATGTCTCTTTGGTATAACCAATGTATGGCCTTCAAACTTCGGAAACATGTTCACGACCCAACGATAGTGCTTATTGCTAATCAATTTTCCATTCAAAGATTTAACTGTCTCTAGGTTCATTTGTTTCTCATTACAAAAGACACAGCCAGAATCTTTATTTTTCTTATAGCTTTTTCGGAAGGGACTGTAGTAGTATGCCATTAACTGAATATAATATACTTTTTAGCTATAATAGCCACATGAATAGGAACAACGTCGAAGAAATAAAAGCCCGCTTGCCCATCGAGGAGATCGTGGGCGCCTACGTAAAGCTCGAAAAGGCCGGCAAATCCTTCAAGGGAAAATGCCCTTTTCACAATGAAAAGAGCGCCTCTTTTTTCGTCTCACCAGACCGCGGCGGCTATTATTGCTTCGGTTGTGGCGCAAAAGGCGATATCTTCACGTTCATCGAGCAATTCGAAGGCTTGGACTTCAAGGGCGCTTTGAAGATGTTGGCGGACAAGGCTGGAATTAAGCTTACCTTCGATCAGAAAGCTGACAGCGAAAGGGATCAACTGCACCACGTCATGGAAGAGGCAACCAAGTATTTCGAAATCCAATTGGAAAAATCCAAGGAGGCTCTGGAATATATTAAGAAGCGCGGGATCAATGATGAAACTCGCAAATTATTCCGTATTGGTTTTGCACCGGAAGGCTGGCGCAACCTGTCTGTTTATTTGAAAGGAAAAGGGTTTAACGATGGTGTTATGGAAAAAGCAGGGTTGATTAAAAGGAAAGATACGGATGCTTATTCCGCGGCAACTATGACCGTCGCAGGCAGCGACAAGTCGTCCGCGAGCTTGACGAGCGGAGGACTTCGTCGTGCCGAGGAGGGAATAGTTGTCGCGGGTAACTCTTCGAATACCAACTTTTATGATCGTTTCCGCGGCCGCATCATGTTTCCTATAAATGATTCAGGTGGCAGGGTGATTGCTTTCTCTGGAAGAATATTGAAAGGCGATGACCAGTCCGCCAAGTATTTGAATAGCCCTGATACGCCTTTGTATGATAAGTCTTCGGTGCTCTACGGACTCGATAAGGCAAAAACAGAGATACGCCGGATGAATTATTCGATTCTCGTCGAAGGCCAGATGGACCTTGTCATGTCTCATCAGGCTGGGATTAAGAATACCGTTGCTGCTTCAGGCACTGCTTTGACAGACGAGACGGTCAATCAAAATGGCGCGATTACCAATCTTGGCCTTATTCGCCGATTGTCACCGAATGTTATTATTGCCTTCGATGCAGATGTTGCAGGCAGGAAAGCGGCGATGCGTGCGGCAGGAATAGCGTTAAGCATTGGCATGGATGTGAAGATTGCCGATATTGTTGGCGGAAAGGATCCCGCGGACCTAGTCTTAGAAAATGCCGAGAAATGGAAGGAAACCTTAAGGAGCGCGAAGCCGCTTATAGAATTTGAGCTCAACAATGTTATGCGCGAAGTCACGGAAGCAAGAAAGCAGCCCAAAGCTATTACTGACCGAGTTTTGCCATTCATAACCAGGCTGGAAAATGCTAGCGACCAGTCATTCTTTGTGACTATGGTTTCGGACAGGACGAAGATTCCCGCGGATATCATTTGGCAGGACTTGAAGGTGGTGCAAAAAAGGCTGAAGCCAGAAGAAGGCAAATCTTCCCAAAATCAGCCATTGAGGACTTCTAGCGAACAAGGAAAGAGGATCGATATCGTGGAAAGGCGGCTTTTCGGCTTGGTCTTTCTAATGGAAAAAGAGAAGCTTGTGGAAGCATCTGCTTACCGCTCGAGGTTGGAAAAAGTCGCTGGTGCCTCTTACAAAGAGCGTATTGGCCGTGCGGAACCATTGGTGTCTGACCTTATTTTTGAAGCGGAGACTTTCTATGGCAATAAGCCGGAAGATTGGAAGCGCCATGCCGAAGAATTGATGGTCAATTTTGAGGAGGATCTGGTCAACGAGGAACTGATCCAAACCATGCAGGAATTGAAAAAAGCAGAGCATGATCACGATACCAAGCTACTTTCCGAGCTGGCGACCAAATGCCAAGCTCTTTCTTTGCGCAAAGCGGAGATTGGTAAGAAACGCAGAGTGTAATATAATACATGCCATGCAGACATACGCCATCAAAAGCAATGCGCTGTTTCTCGACCGTTCATGGAACCGCGAGTACATACTCACCATCCATGACCTGCCAGCGGAAGAGAAGCCGCGAGAAAAGCTGATGTCGCAAGGTCCGGAAGCATTGAGCATCCGGGAGCTTTTGGCTGTGGTTCTCACTGTAGGTACGGCAAGGGAAGACGTCATCGAGATGTCCAGCCGCATCATCCGCGAATACGGCGAGCGCAGCACGCTCGCAGAAAAGAGCCCAAAAAAGCTGTCCGGTGAGCTCGATATCCCCATCGTCAAAGCCTGCCAGATAGTCGCTTGCGGCGAATTGGGGAGACGGTTCTATGACAAGAGCCTTTCGGGCACTGTAGTCATCAGGAATGCCAAAGACGTGTATGAATATCTGCAAGATATGCGCACGCTCTCAAAAGAGCATATGCGCGGCTTATACCTTAACGCCCACAACCGCGTCATTCGAGATGAAGTAATTTCGATCGGAACGATCAATTCGAACATCATCCATCCGCGAGAAGTCTTCCATCCCGCCATCGAATCCAATGCCGCCGCAGTCATCCTCGCCCACAATCATCCCTCGGGCGTAGTAAAGCCTAGCGATGAAGATGTGGAGATCACAAAGCAGCTCATAGAGGCCGGCAGGATCATGGGAATCACGCTCCTCGATCATGTCATCATCACCAATACTGCATTTGCCAGCATAGAGGCAAATTATTAACTCAATAAAATGGTACGAGATTATACTTTGACGTCGCCGTCTCTGGACGGGATTTTGTCGCATACCGCAGATGATTATCAGGGCATCAGAAGACCAGTTATTATCAACCGCATCTTCGATAAGCCGCCGGGAATGCGGAATATCGACCCATTGGAAAAAGGCAATCAGAAGATTATCGAGGATTATTTCCACGATCTTTACGGGGTCCTTATGAAAAAAATGGCGCAATTTTTCATAGAAGCCTGCCCCACGCCTGATGAAGAAGTGCGGCTGATAGCAATGTTACAAGAGCTTATAAAGATAAAAAAGCTCTTGAATTGCAAATAAAAAAATATCCGCTAGACTGACGTAATGATAGATCGCAATTACTTCAAGGGCAAAAGGATAGCGATGATAGGCCTAGGTCCTCACGGCGAAATGATCGAAGATGCCAAGTTCCTGATCAAGGCAGGCGCCCTTTTGTCTGTCTACGATCTGCGTAGCGAAGCTAGGCTCAAGAGCCACCTGATCTTCTTGCGCTCCATCGGCTTGGCAAACTATGTCTGCGGTTCCATTCCGGCAGAAGACCTTTTGGATGCTGATTCGGTCATCCTTTCCCATGAATATCCCCGCGATTCCTCATTTCTCTTGAAAGTCACTGAAAAGGGTATTCCAGTAGAATATCCTGAAACTTTATTCTTCAAGCTAGCTCCACCCATGACAGTAGTAGGTATTATCGGTGCAGTCGGTAAAACCAGCGTTATTTCTATTTTGGCACCCATGCTCGAGATCGCCTGCAAGATCCAAGACCAAAGCGGCAATATTCAGAACTTCTCTGTTGCCGATCCGGATGGCAGTGACGGCATCATCGGCAATCTGAAAAAAGCAAAAAACGGCGACATACTTCTCATCAGGATAACTTCGCGGCTCATGACAGAATTCAAGTCGCTTCGAATGAGCCCGCATGTCGCCGTATTCACGAGTTTGCCTCACCAAATGTCCTATGATAAATCTCCTTTTGAGATTCTTGAATATCAAACCTATAACAACTTTCTGATTGCCAATGATTCGGTTGTCGACGTCACGCGTTCTTTTGACTTCAAGCCGCGGGCAAAGATGTTGCGCACCAAAGCAACAGTAATTCCGCCGATCTGGGACCTTAATCTCAAGGAACATGAACGCATGAATATCGCTCTGGCTCTTCAGGCCGCGCGGCTATTCAAGGTAGAGGACGACCATGTCCAAAAGCTCATCGAAAGCTGGAAAGCGCCGAAGGGCAGGGTTGAATTCATCAAGAAGATCAAGAATATCGAATTCTACAACGACACTTCATCGGTTCTTCCGCATTCCACGATCGCTGCTCTAGTTTCATTGTCGAAGAATAGGAATATTGTTCTGATCTGCGGCGGCGCTGATACGAATCTGGATTACAATGAATTGGCAAAAGCGATGCATGACTTTGCTCATACGGTTATTTTGCTGCCAGGAAGCGGTACGATCCGGCATAGGAAGATCTTTGAGGAAGTTGTCGATACGAAAGTGATTTCTGCGCCGGGCTTGGATGAAGCAGTGCGTTTGGCGCGCGAGAATGCAAAGCCTGGTGACAAGGTTCTATTCAGTCCAGGGTTTGCTGCAGCAGGCTATGACTTATCCAGAAAGGAGCGCGGTGAAAGGTTTGTGAAAGCGGTGAGGGGGTTGTAAGCGCTCGCAAACATGAGCAATGTCACATTCGACGCTCTGCGGGTCGCAAACAAAAGAACTGTCAGCATTTTCACAAAACATGTCCTACAAGGATTCGGACTAGTTTTGGAAAATGCAATGACAGTTCTTTTGTGCGAGGGTTCCTCGAGCGTCGAATGTGACATTGCTCATGTTTGCGAGCGCACCGACAGAATTCTCACTCTCCGCAGATAAGACAAACTGCGACTCCTCTCATATCGTAACCAGCTTCAGCTGCCTGGATTGCGCCTACCACAGATAAGGCGCTGTTGGTTGAGATATCCAAACCCGCATATTTCCTCGTCATTTCCTGCGCAGCTATAATATTCTCATTAGTTGCAAGCCAGCCGCGGCCTCCAGTCTCTTTAATTAAAGGAATCAAATCACTCTTTCTGTGAGCGGTCTGGTCGACGATAGCGTCAGCGGTCGACTTTTCATCCGGAATATCGAAAGTCTCGAAAGCGTCTGCCATATGGTGGCATGAAGATGTTTGGACGATGTGGACTTGAATAGGCAGTTTCTTTGCGATGAAGTATTGTGCCAAAGCTTGTGCTGTTGTGCCCGAAGAAGTGCCGATAAAGACGGCGCCAATATCTTTGATTTTGACCAGTTCTTTCGCCAGCGACTCGTAACCGATCAAAGCCACATCATCGGTCGATTGCCTAAGGCTCCGGGCACCTTCACTTGCCGCTTGCGTTAATGCCTGTAGCGGCCTTTCCTTGATTAGTACTCGAATATTATCATCACTCAAATCTCGCAACTTATTCAATTTGTCTGGCTTTATATTATTACCGACGAATATGTCCAGCGATATTGGAGATGAATTAACTTCTCTCACATACAAAGCAGCAGCCAAAGCGGCATTTCCCGACGAAGAAATGGCAAAATGTAGATCACCATTTTTCAGGTAATTATCTATCATCACAGGTATCGAACGGCCCTTATGAGAGCCTAAGGCATGCATATCTTCGCGCTTGAAGTAAATGCCAGCTAGACCAATAGCTTTTGCTAATTCGGGATAATTTTCTTGCGGTGTCGTCACGTTGCTATCGTAACCTTTTTTCGTTATGATGAAAAGCACACATGATCCAAGAATCAATAAATCGCGACAATTCATTGCTCGTCTGCCCGGAATGCAAGAATAACGTAGACCTTTCGCGCTATCCGGCGATTACCACTGGGATGGTAGTGGAGTGCAACCATTGCGGAATGACATTGCTTATCAAAGAGGTGAAGAGCGGGAGCATTGTTACGGTGATAGTGGATGAGGGGAAGTAGGGTTCAATTTCTTCATACACAAGATGTCTACACAAACACTCGAAAATACAATAAAAAAACTCTCTCGCGAAGTTAGTTCGCTCCGCTCTTTTATCATTGATATTGTTCGCAATGAGGACGATGAGGGTGAATACAAACCAAGTTTTGTAAAAAATGTTCTCAAAGAAGCAAAAAATAAAGCGTCTCTAGAATACTCCAAGAGAGGTTCTCTGTTATCGCAGATCCGTGCGCTATGAAAGTCGTCTACTCAAAAGA
>CAZKSQ010000021.1:0-10870 GCA_964555555.1 uncultured Candidatus Saccharibacteria bacterium
ATTCTGGATTCCCGCCTTCGCGGGAATGACACAAAAAACTTGTGCACATCGTTTTTTTGTACTATAATGCTCTAATGAACCCAGATGGAGAGCAAAAAAAACCTTCTCCATGGTCGGTAGCTGGTGACTGGCTGAAGACCATCATCATCGCCCTCATCATCGCCCTCCCCATCCGCTATTTTATCGCCGAGCCTTTCATTGTAAGCGGCGCATCAATGGATCCAACTTTCGCTTCTGGGCAGTTTTTGATAGTTGACCGCCTAACATATCGCCTCGAAGCCCCGCAAAGAGGCGATGTCGTTATTTTCGAGTATCCCAACGATGTCAACTTGGGCGAAGGCAAAATTTACTTTATAAAGCGCATTATCGGTTTGCCAGGCGAAACCGTAAAGATAGACAACGGAGCTGTAACCATTATAAATAAAGATAACCCAAACGGCATGGCATTGAATGCGCCTTATGTAGAACCTATCCATGAATCACATGATACGTCCACGCAGATATTGAGCGATACGCAATACTTCGTCATGGGTGACAACCGCGCAGAAAGCTCCGATTCCCGTTCGTGGGGGCCGTTGGAAAGCCATTTTATTGTTGGCAGGCCGATAGTCAGATTATTGCCGCTCTCGGCGATATCTGTACTGCCAGGACAATATCGATAACATAAACATAATGACCGAAAGAACTCCAAAAAAACAAGATACGAAATTCATCAGCTTCGATAATCTCGACAAGATAGGCGAAATCGCAGTCTATTATGGTTTCGCGCCCAAAAAGAGCCCATCGGTTACCAAAGTCGACCTTGCTGCGGCAAAAGACTTGCTCGAAGGGGATGATACCGAAGACGGCAACGGCAGATCTGGCCGGCTTCCCCTTCATGCCGAGGAGAAGATAGCGCTGATGCGCATGTATCAGGAAGAAAATATGGTTTCCATGCCACAGCCAGTCATGCTCTACTTCAAGGACCAATACCGCGGCATGCAAAAAAAAGGGGCGTATAACCGCTATGCTGACTTGGAAATACTCGGCGCCTCGGGCAGCATCGCCGAAGCTATGCTCATACAGACATCTCTTGCCATGTTGCGTGAGGAAGACTACAAACATATTAGCGTAGAGGTTAACAGTGTCGGCGACAAGGATTCCATGGCGCGCTTTCTTCGCGAGCTGACTGCTTATTACAGAAAACATATCAATGAAATGTCTCCGGAATGCCGCCAGCTATTGAAGGAGGATCCTGTAGATTTGCTGACGTGCGAAGATGAATCTTGTAGCGACCTGAACGAGAAGGCGCCGAAATCATTGGATTTTCTTTCCGAAAACAGCCGCAGGCATTTGGAAGAGGTGTTGGAATACCTAGAAGCGCTTTCGATACCCTATAACCTGAACAATATGCTCATGGGCAACAAAAAGTATTGCACTGAAACCGTCTTTGCCATAACTAGCACCGACCCGGAATTGCCGAAGGGCGGGCAGAGGCTTCTCGCTGTCGGCACCAGATACAACGGCGTCGCCAAACGCCTCAATTTCAAGCGCGACGTCCAAGGCGTCGGCATTTCCATTCTGGTAAAAAGCACAAAGACAGAGCTGCGCAAGCCAGTTACGAAAGTCAAAAGACCCATCGCCTCTTTTATACAGCTCGGCACAGATTCAAAGCTCGCTTCCTTGAGCGTAGTCGAGAGGCTGCGCGAGATAAAAGTGCCGCTATATCTTTCCTTGGCCAAAGATAGGCTCGGTGCACAGGTTTCCTCCATCGAAAAATACCATACGCCATACATCATCGTCATGGGCAAAAAAGAGGCTGTCGAGCGCACAGTCATCGTGAGGAAAACAGATACTCATGCCCAAGAGATCGTCTCTCTCGACGACTTGGCAGATTATATGAAGAAAGTAGAAGCTAGCTACTGGGGAAAATAAGCTTCTACAGATTTGAAGCAATAGGTTTGAGTGGAGATAAGCGTTTCGCCGAGACCCAACCTTTCATACCGTCGTCAAACTCCACTTGCCACCATTCAAAAGCATTTGCAACAGTCGGACCATCAAGTATCAATGCGGGAATTCCAGCCGAGACCTGCTTCAAGACTTTACTTTTGAGTCCAGGCTTTTTGCGTATATTGAGCTTTCCAGTAGTTTTGACCAGGACGCTTGTCGCCAGTGGATTGCTATTTTCTATTTGGTCTCGATTTGCTTGTACAGCGCTGCTCGTTCCATCGCCTTCGAGCAGATGCGCGTTTGCAGGTACGAATTCTGCAGATACCGACAAATTCGAGGTCAAAGTCACAGCACAGGATGGAAAATTTCCGCTGCAGTCGCCTTTCCAGCGCTTGAATTCGGAATTAGCGTCAGGAATTTCAGAGAGAGTGACTACGGTATTTGAATTAACCGAAACTTGGCATGTGCTGCCACAATCAATAGGTCCTCCAATTATTTTTCCTGATCCGGTGCCCACGTCATATACAGACAGAAAGTATGAGCTCGGCGTCGGCAAGGCATATGTATAATTGCTTATGGCCGACTGGGACGATGCATTTGCCGGGACCGTACCCGCAAGCTGTTGGATCTCGCTTTGGGTCAAGACCCTATTATAGATGCGCAAATCATCGATCATGCCATCGAATCCCCTGTCGCCTTGCTGGCGGTTGCCGATGTATAGACTGGTAGTGCCAATGGCGGGCTTGCCTCCAGGCTGGTTTGGCGCGCCTGACGCATTGCCGTTTACATAAAGATTTGACGTACCATTTGTGTCCCTGGTCCCGCAAACATGAGTCCAGGCATTCAGTGCGACGCTTCCTGGAGCAGCAAGCGCGTCGGTATTCCCATCATTCGAAAAGATGAAATAGCCTTGTGCCAGATACAGCAAGGTTTCGCCATTGTCTATGATCCTTGCACGCCCGAAGCCGCCATAGTCTCTTATGTTTACCCATGCGCATACTGTTGCTTCGGAAGCTCCTATTACCGGGTCCGTAGTGATAAGATAGGACGAGCCGCTGAAGCTGGCGGCGTTTCCGACTTTGCCAGCGACGCTTGCAATATTGCCGGTCGGAACTGCATTATTCCCGAGCCCTGAATCATCCTTTCCGATATTAGTGGGGTCGTCAAAGCTATATTGAGCTACAATGCCATCGGAGGCACGTGCCACATTTTTGACGCCAGCGATGCCGAAAAAGACGACAGCGAGGATAATCAGCGATAAAACTGATATTAACAGATTAAATTCTCGCTTAAAAAGCATTTGTATGGATATAATCGAATTTATTTAGCGGCACTAGTCGAGAATTATACCAAAACCTCGAGTTGCTCGCCATTCCATTCGCGGAAGTTGCTGCAAAATACGCTCTGTGCTATGATTTTGCCATGGTAAATGCAGAAATAACTAGGAATTCCAATGAAAACAGCTTGAGCGCCTTGCGCCGTTTTAGCCGCAAAGTGCAGAGCTCTGGCGTCATTCCTCGCGTCCGCTCGCTACGTTTCAGCGGCCGCACGCAATCCCCTTACAAGGTCAAACAGCACAGGCTCAAGGTTCTGAAGCGCCGCGCTGATATGGCCGAACTCATCAAGCAAGGCAAAGCCCCTGTCAAGCCTGCCAAGAAATAGTGAGCTTCTCTATAACCAATACGACCGGAGAAAAACTGCCGGATTTCGACTATGAGGCCATGAAAATAGCCGCCTTAGGCCGCAAATACGAATTGAGCTTCGTCATAAGCTCCGTGGAAGAGATCTGCAAGCTCAACCTCATATATCGCAACATTGATAGAGCGACCGATATACTAAGCTTTCCTCTTTCGAAGGACTCTGGCGAGATCCACCTTTGCCTGTCCGAAGCGCGCAGGGAATCGAAAAACTTCAAGAGAGAATACGAAAACTTTATCGCCTTTCTTTTCATCCACGGTTGTGCACATTTAAAAGGCCACGACCATAGTGCTAGAATGGAGGAGTTCGAGCGCACCATCAGAGAGAAGTTTCGCATTTAGTTTTTTCATAAACAATCTATGAACGTGGATTTGAATTGCACGACCGTCGAGCCAGCGACATGTGTCCGACGAGCTTGACGAGGCGGACACATCGTCGTGGCGAGGAGGGAGTGCTAATATACAAATTGTTATATAAAGTTTGATTTAACTTACTATGTCAAGAAACATCATCACCGGAATCGATATTGGCACCTACCACGTCAAGGTAGTGATCGGCAGTGCAAAAGAGAAGAACGAAAAAGGTTTCCCCAAAATACTAGGCGTTGGTACAGCAGAATCCCACGGTGTTCGGCATGGCTATGTTACCAACGTTGAAGATGTTGCCAATAGCGTCAGGAAGGCGGTAAAAGCCGCCGAAGAGAAGGCCGGCGTCAAGGTTAAGCGCGCCTTCGTGGGCATCAGCGGCATAGGCGTTTCCAGCATCATAGTTTCCAATTCTATAATCACATCTCGTGCCGATGCCGAAATAACCGCGCTGGACATCGAAAAGCTTCACGAACAGTGCGAAAAGGATATTCCCCACGCCGTCATTGCGAACCGGAGGATAATCTACGCCATCCCTTTGCAATACAAGATAGATGGCGCGCCTGCCCTTTCCAAGATCGAAGGCATGAAAGGCAATAAGGTGGAGATCAAGATGCTTTTTGTCACTTGCCTCGAGCACCATGTTTCCGATCTCATTCAAGCCATCAATGAAGCCGGCATCGAAGTCGAAGATGTCGTTGCGGCATCCATAGCAGCGGGCTTTGTGACGCTGACCAAGACCCAAAAGATGGCGGGTTGCGTGCTCGCTAATATCGGCGCTGAAACTGTCTCGATAGCTGTCTTTGAAAATAACATCCCTACTTCCATAGAAGTCTTCCCTATCGGTTCCACAGACATAACCAACGATATTGCTTTGGGATTGAAAGTGCCTCTGGAAGAAGCCGAGCAGATCAAGATCGGCGCCATTACCGGCAGCTCGTATCCGAGAAAAAAGCTAGAAGAGATAATAGCGGCGCGTCTTTCTGACATATTCGAGCTCATCGAAGCGCATTTGAAGAAGATAGGCAGGAATGGTCTGTTGCCTGCAGGCATTGTCATTACCGGCGGCGGCTCTGCCCTTAGCTCGATAGATCTGATGGCACGCGTGGCTCTCAAGTTGCCTTCCCGTATCGGCAACTTGAGCTCGACAGATACAAAATCTTCTTTCAAGGACGCCAGCTGGGCTGTAGCCTATGGCCTCTGCATCTGGGGCATTCATGGCAGTGATGATACGGATTCTATTGAAACGACCACAGGTGCGTTGATTAGGCGTATCTGGCGCAGAGCAAGTAGTTTTGTTAAACAATTTTTACCATAAATTTCCATGGTTCTACCTGGACACATAAGCGGCGGCTATATTGTCACAAAAGCCATCCTTTCAATACTTCATCCGTCATTTAGCGCCGCCAAAATCAATGCCCTGCTTATCATAGGAACTCTATCTGGTGAATTGCCGGACATTGACTTAGTTAGATTATACTTTGCCGGCAAACGTTCCAAGACGGTCATGGACGAAGACCACCGAAATTATATAACCCACACCCCTTTGGTTTGGCTTTGTGTTGCTGGGATAATATTCATCGTAGGTATGTTAATGTCTTCGAGTTTTACAAAGTACCTAAGCTTGGCGGTCCTCGCTGGAAGTTGGAGCCACCTTTTATTGGACTCGATCGAATATGGAGTCATGTGGCTATGGCCTTTTTCTAGCAAGAGATATTCTCTGATCAAAAAATTACCGATTGGAACAGTGACAGCCCGAACAGGAACCATTGCTTCGCATTGGCAATACATAAAAACCGCATATATAAGGACTTGGACCTTCTGGGCAGAACTTATCGTGACTATTGTTGCTATATCGTTATTTTTTAGCTAATGTTGCGTCAGATTAGAACATTGAAATAAACCATCAAACTGGAGGATTTTATAGTGATCACATTATCAAATAACCATTCTTTCGAATACATGGTCGCAAGCGGCGCCTTGGCATTCGACGGCTTGGGCTGGCCCTGGGAGCGACCGCTCGTCGCTCTCGGCCTAATAAAGCCAGAATTATTCACTACCGTCATAAAAACTCTCACTCGCAATCCGCGACCAGGAAATTTGAGATGGTGGAAACCTTGGAGCTGCATTCGCCTCATTCGCGGCGGATCTGTTAACAAAGTCGGATTGACCAATCCTGGAGTAGATTGGTGGTGCGAAAACGTCGCACCCGGTCTAGATTTTAACAAATACCATCTCGTCGGATCTATATTTGGCGACAAAGACGAGCTCTTACAATTGACCTGGAAGTTAAGCGTGTTCAATCTCGTTGCTATCGAGGTCAATCCGTCATGTCCCAACACTGGGCATGCACATCAAAGCTCCGAATATATCGTTGATTCCATTCGAGCCCTGAAAGCTCATACTATGCTTCCTATCATTGTGAAGGTATCCGCTGACCAAGACTATCTTTCGATCGCGAAAAGCCTAGAAGGGGTTGTGGAAGCGATCTCCCTGAACAGCGTGCCTTGGAAAACGGCGTTCCCGAACGGCGAACGCAGCCCTCTATGGCGGCTAGAAAATAAAGTTGGTGGCGGAAGCGGAGGAGTATCTGGAAAACCTGCACAGCCATTCAATTGGCAAGCAGTCCGTGACCTTTCTAGAAACACTTCGATACCCGTCATAGGTCCCAGCATCATGGAATATGATGACATGCGCAAGGTGAGAAGTGTTGGTGCCCGCGCCGTAAGTTTTGGCGCAATACATATACGAACTCCTTGGAAACCGACAAAATTCGTGAAAAGAGAAATGGCTGAAAAGGCCAAGTCAATCCTACAATAGAACAGAAAGGAACCATGAAAATAAGTGCAGACGGTAATACGGTTATCATTCGCATTCCTAACAACTTCCACGTTCACTTGCGACAAGGGATGCTGTTGAAGTTCATCGTAAACATCCTTATCAATTGCGGATGGCGCGGCTTAATCGTGATTGAACCCAATCCGGATCCGCCGATTCGCACAGGAATAGAGGCGATGGGCTACAAAGAGCAGATCATCGAAGCTTTCCCGTCTGGCCAAAGGAAATCAGGCTTCAAGGCAGTCATGACTGTTCAGATGACGGAAGATACGACCAGAAAGATGGTAACCGACGATCACGATATTGGAGTAAAGATCTACAAGGTCTATCCGCGATATGTTACCAACAATTCCGAGCATGGCGTTGTGGACTACGAGAAGATATACCCAGCGCTTGAAGTCTGCGAGGAATTCGATAAAGTCGTGCAGTTCCACGCCGAACATCCATCCTACGAAGTCATCGGTCGGCACAAAGAAGCTCGATTCATCAAAATCCTCGACAAAATCCGGAAGCATTTTCCTAAATTGAGGATAAGCGTCGAGCACGTCTCTTCCAAAGAAATGGTGTGCTGGGTCAAGAGCCAGCAACTGCTCAATGTGGGGGCCAGCGTGACCGTGCACCATATCTATCAAACCAGTGACGACCTCAATGGTTACAGCAAAAGAAGCGGCGGTCGCATTTGCGTAGACGATGGCGGCTTCAAGCCGGGAGCAAAAGACCCTGATGACCGCGATGCCATCAGGGACGCAATCCTCTCCGGCGACCCAAAATTCTGGTACGGTGGCGATGATGCACTGCACCCAAAGAGCAGAAAGCACTGTTCACGATCGTGCTGTGGTGCATGGAACACCATAGCCGCGCTTCCGCTGCTCATATCGTTCTTTCTCAAAAATGGTGCCGCAAAAAAATTTGAGCCGTTTATGTGCGATCATGGGACTGCCTTCTACGGACTCAAAGAAGTCGAAAAAGATGAGTGCGCGCTCACTTTCGTACGCGAAGATTGGCAGGTACCGATGGAAATGGAAATACCTGGTACAGGTGAAATTGCAACCCCATTCTATGCAGGTGAGACAATGGAATGGAGGCTAGTCGACTAAACTCATCAATACTATATCATCACAGCCTCGGCATTCCGCCGAGGCTTTCTTTATGTAACATTTGTTTTTTGAATTGTATTAGAAATTAGAACTTAGACCTTAGAAATTTCCCCCTGCTTGCCTCTCAATCTTTTTGTGTTAAGATACGGCATATGCAATTTTATCGCATTTTTTTCATAAATTTTCAGTAAATCCAAAACCCCTTCATGCCCAACATCACTCCTGAAATCGAAGCTTTTGCCCGCATAAAAGTCCTTGGCGTGGGCGGTTCCGGCGGCAATGCCATTAACCACATGATCAGCTGCAAGGTTCGTGGCGTAGACTTTATAGCTGTGAACGCTGACGCCCAGGATCTCCATCGCTCCCTAGCAAAGAAGCGCATTCACATCGGCAAGAATCTAACCCGCGGCCTCGGTACTGGCATGAACCCTGACATCGGCCGCCGTGCAACCGAAGAAAACCGCGAGGATATCCAAGAAGCTATCAAGGGTGCGGACATGGTCTTTGTCACCTGCGGTGAAGGTGGTGGTGTCGGCAGCGGTGCATCGCCTATGGTCGCCAGGATGGCAAAGGAACTCGGCTGCCTCACTGTCGCTGTAGTTACCAAACCTTTCTTCTTCGAAGGTCGTCAGCGCTCTCGTATTGCTGATGCAGGTCTCGAAGAGCTGCGCAAAGAAGTCGATGCCATCATAGTGATCCCCAACGACCGCCTGCTTTCTGCTATAGACAAAGCAACAACTGTAAAAAGCGCTTTTGCCATGTGCGATGAGATACTACGTCACGCCGTCGAAGGCATTTCCGACCTCATCACTACTCCTGGTATCATCAATATAGACTTTGCCGACATCCGCACCGTCATGGAAAATGCCGGTTCTGCTCTCATGGGCATAGGCAAAGCTTCCGGTGAAAATCGCGCCATCGAAGCCGCAAAAGCTGCTATCAATTCCCCACTCCTCGATGTCTCTATAACTGGTGCAAAAGGTGTGCTCTTCTCCATAGCGGGTGGCGAAGATCTAACCATGTTCGAGATCCAAGATGCCGCCAAGGTTATTACGGAGTCCATCGACCCCGAAGCCAAGATCATCTTCGGAACAGTTCGCGACGACAAGCTCAAGAAGAATGAGATCAAGATCACCGTCATCGCTACCGGCTTCCCCGAAACCAGCCTCGCTGCCGCCCGCGCCCAAGTCGTCCCCGTCCAGAGCACAGCCGGCGCCGAAACTACGATTGAATCATTGCTTCGCCGTACCCCCACCAACCCGGAACGCGAAAAAGGCAAAATCTTCAATTCCATCATGGAGCCAAAAAAAGATAAGGAAAAAGAAAAAGAACCCGTCAAGCTCGAAGTCAAAAAAGAAGAAAAAACCGAAGCCGAAGATGACGATTGGGGCGCGATTCCGGCGTTTCTACGAAGATCGAGGTTGAAATAAAATCCAACATACTACCTGAATTCCTCACCATCTCTATAAGTCATAAATCCTTGCGCGATATTTTTCCAAAAGGGCATTGGAAAATGCTTGCGGTTTGCTGTCAGCAGAAGAGATCCTTTATTATATATTATGGTACCCGAAATAACGAGATCAAAAGACTCGATTTTTTCTGCGTCTTTTATATGCCGTTCTCTGTATACGTGATAAAGATTGATCCATGAATTTCATCGTCAACATATGATTCTGGCATCCTTTCGACCTTGTCAGGCGTAAGCATCATTTTGTTTTCGCCAAGAAGCTTTTCAAGCGCAGCAAAGTTAGTATCTTTGCCCCAAGAAGTATCTATAGTTTTTCTAATATAAATCACATTCATGTGCTAATTATATACCCATTGGAAATCGACACAACTATTCAAGTGTATTTAAAATATGTTAAAGTAATGCCACTATTATGAATTCCCCATCCGACCACCTCACTGCCAAGCGCCACACACTCGCCCACCTCCTCGCAGCTGCTGTTCTTGAATTGTATCCCGATACAAAGCCTACTATAGGCCCAGCCATTGATAATGGCTTTTATTACGACTTCGAATTCTCCAAACCCATCACAAATGACGACTTGAAACAGATCGAGAAGAAAATGCGCAGTATCCTCCCTTCCTGGAAAGAAATGACTGGCAAAGAGGTTAGCGAAAGTGAAGCCAAAGAAATATTCAAGAACAATCCTTATAAGTTGGAACTTATAAACGAAATCGTCTCAAGAAATGAAAAATTAACAGTTTACACTGCGCATGACAGTGACGATTCTAAATTCCAAATTCCAAATTCCAAATTCCTTGACTTATGCCGCGGTGGACATGCAGAGAATCCCGCTAAAGAAATAGAAGCTGATTCGTTCCAGCTAACACATATCGCTGGTGCTTATTGGCGTGGAAGCGAAAAGAATAAGATGTTGACGAGGATATATGGACTAGCTTTCGAGACCAAAGCTGATCTGGATGCTTATGAGAACATGCTCAAAGAAGCCGAAAAGAGAGATCACAAGAAGCTTGGTAAGGAGCTCGATCTGTTTCTTATCGACGAAGAAGTCGGTAAAGGTTTGCCTATGTGGACTCCGAAAGGCACGATAATCAAGTTTGCCCTTGAGAAATTCACTAGAGACCTAGAAATGAAATACGGTTATGATCACGTCAGCACGCCATACCTTGGAAGTGAGAAGCTGTACCAAAAATCCGGTCATCTCGACCATTATCGAAAGAATATGTATGCGCCAATCGATATGGATGGCGATATATTTTACCTTAGGCCTATGGCATGTCCTCACCACATACGCATGCTTCAGCGTAAACCGATAAGCTACAGAGATCTGCCAGTAAGATACGCTGAAATAGCAGACTATAACCGCTATGAAAAATCCGGAGAACTTATGGGAATGATTCGCCTGCGCAAATTCCAACTAACTGATGCGCACATCTTTACTTCGCCTGAAGGTCTAAAGGATGAATTTATCAATG
>CAZKSQ010000022.1:0-10487 GCA_964555555.1 uncultured Candidatus Saccharibacteria bacterium
AAAGAGCTTGGTTAGCTTATAAATGCCCATTCTTTCGAGGTGGAATCGTTGGAAAAGATAGGCGATGATTTTGCGTTGGACATAAAGGTCATGCCGGATAGGGCACACTACTCGCTTTGCCATAAAGGCATTGCCAGGGAAATAAAGGCTATTTCGGGAATGATGCTGAATACGCAAAACATTAACGAATCAAAAGTTGACCAAAAAGTGCAGAAAGTCGCTGTCAATGTGGAAAATAAAGAGCTTTGCAATAGGTATATGGCCAGACGAATTGATAATGTATCGATTGGAGATTCGCCGTCGAGCTTAACAAAGCTGCTCGAAACTATAGGCGCTAGGGCTATAAATAATATAGTAGATGCCACGAATTACACTATGTTCGATGTAGGTCAGCCGCTTCATGCCTTCGATGCCGATAAGGTTAAGGGATCGATAGTTGTAAGAAAAGCGAAAAAGGGCGAAAGAATAGAGCTACTAGGCGTTATTCCCGCGGAAAATACGACCGTCGCAGCCAGCGACAAGTCGTTCGCGAGCTTGCCGAGCGGAGGACTTCGTCGTGGCGAGGAGGGGGTGTTTTCCGCGGGCAACAAAACTCGTGTTCTGGAATTATCTGACACGGACTTAATAATAGCCGATGAAGCAGGCCCCCTTGCTCTAGCTGGAATAAAGGGCGGCAAGCGCGCTGAAATTTCAGCGTCAACCAAGAATATCATAATCGAGTCTGCGAATTTTAATCCAGTTTCTATTCGTAGGACATCCACTAGATTGAATCTTCGAAACGACTCTTCCAAGCGCTTTGAAAATGAGATCATCCCAGAATTGGCGGGCGATGCTATGAATCGCGTTACAGCTTTGATATTAGAACTATCCCCGAGCGCTTCAGTAGGTCCTATTACTGATGAATGGAATAAGAAAACGGAAAAGTGGACTGTCAATATTCCAGCGCAATTCATTATCGATAGAGTAGGCATTCCCGTGAATGAAAGGGAGGTGAAGGAAGTGATCGATAGGATAGATTGCGAAATAGCTGGCAGGGATGGCGAGATGATAGTCGTGCCTCCATTGGACCGCTTGGACTTGAAAATGCCCGAAGATTTTGCCGATGAAGTCGCTAGGATAAAAGGCTATGATCATATGCCTTCGAAGATGCCGCCAAGCTTGGATAAGGCGACGCCGATGGACAAGGCTTTTTATTGGGCGGAAAAGACGAAGAATATTTTGGTTGGACAAGGATTTTCCGAAGTTCTTTTATATTCTTTGGCTTCAAAGGGTTATTATGAAATCGAGCATCCTTTGGCTAGCGACAAAAATGCTTTGCGCGAAAGCATAGTGCCGAAGATCGAGGAGTCGCTGAAAATGAATGCATTGAATGCTGACCTGCTCGGCCTTGAAACGATTAGAATATTCGAAATAGGCAAGGTTTTTCCGAATACCGGTGAAAAGAGCGTGCTTGCTCTAGGTGTTACACAGGTCAAAAAACAGAAAGGCGTTACTTCCGAAAGTCTTTTGAATGAGACGCTTCAAGTGTTGAAAAAGGAATTAGGCATTGCTTTTGATTCAAAGATTACTAAATCCGGTCAAGGCGCCGTTGCCGAGCTTGATTTTGACGCTATTGTGAAGCAGTTGCCTCCAGCCGGTTCTATCGCCAGCCTCAACTTCCAGGTACTGCCGAAAGACAAGAAGTATATGCCTTTTTCGCAGTATCCTTTCATTGTGAGAGATATAGCGGTTTTTGTGCCCGAAAGCGTTAAGTCAGAGGAGGTGTGGCAGGTTATATTCAAGAGCATTCAGGAGAAAGGCGCAGAAAAAATATTGACCAAGAATTCATTATTTGACGTCTTCAAGAAGGATGGAAAAGTCTCTTATGCTTTCCGAATGATTTTCCAATCGTACGACCGAACTCTTAAGGACGAAGAGGTAAGCGGGGTTATGGAAGCAATCAATTCACAACTAAAAGCAAAGGGGTGGGAAGTCAGATAAAATTTAATTTTTCATTACAAAACATTTTTTCGTGCTTGTAAGCTTGCGCGAAATATTCTCTTTGCTAAAATTATTACATCAGTAAGTAAGTTTTCTCTCGGAGATCAAGACAAAATCTTTTTTTAGGCAGGTCGATTACTAAAATAACTCAATAATATGCATGTCCACAAACATGGTTATTTCACCTATGCAAAATGAATTGGTTACAAGAGAAGAGTTCAGGGACTTCAGGGATGAAGTATTCGATTGCTTCGATGGTCAGAAAAAGTATATTCAGGACGGTTTCGGGAAAGTATTTGAGCAAATTGATACGCTCGAGTTTCAGTTGAGTAAAAGAATTGATGATTTTAGAAGAGAAACAATAAAGAGATTCGATTCAATTGATAAGAAATTTGTTTTGATCGACAAGAGGTTTGATTTGGTAGGTCAGAAATTTGACTCAGTTGATAAAAGATTTGATGTGGTTGATCAAAAACTTGGCGATGTTAATTCGCGGTTAGATTTCATTCAATCGAAAATTGATGATGTGTCAATAAAAATTGCTCTTCTTACAAAAGTTATAACTAAATCAATAAAATAGCATGTCGAAGAACATAAAAGGTACAATTGAGCCGAAATTTCTTTGTTCAAGGCGAAAGATTGGGCGGTAACGAGGATTTCATGATGGACAACCCTCTGTTTTCTGTAGAAGCCATGGATAGGCGCAGAAAGCAAAGACTTTCAGAGAGTAGGGAGAAGAAGATGAAAGAAATGAAAGAAAAATTCGGCAAATAAAAACCCCGCCGGGCGTGTGCCGCAACATGGCTCTATGTCGAAATCGGATATAGTATTTTCACCTCAAATTTGCTATAATTACGAGCGAAAAAGGGAACTCTCTTTTTTTCTTTATGCCCACAGACACCAAAGAAAACAAGGCCAAAAAGGGCGCTGCGGCGCATGACTCTTATGATGCTTCCTCTATTACTGTACTCGAAGGTTTGGAGCCCGTTAGGAAGCGTCCAGGCATGTACATCGGCACTACTGGACCAGATGGCTTGCATCACCTCATAACCGAGATTTTCGATAACTCGCGCGACGAAGCGATGGGCGGCTTTGCCAATGACATCGAGATCACTTTGCTTCCGGGCAACAGGGTACGCGTGGCAGACAACGGCCGCGGCGTTCCGGTGGATATACACAAGCAGACCAAGGTTTCGGCGCTGGAGACTATCATGACCACGCTTCACGCTGGTGGCAAGTTCGGCGGTGACAGCTACAAGGTCTCCGGCGGACTTCACGGCGTAGGAGCGTCGGTCGTGAATGCCTTGTCAGTTTTTTGCAAAGTCGTCGTGCACAAGGATGGAGGCATTTATATCCAAGAATATTCCAGAGGCAAGAGAAAAGCTGCAGTCAAGAAAATTGGTTCGACCAAGCTTCACGGCACTATCGTAACTTTCGAACCAGATGTTGAGATCTTCAAGGAAGGCGTGAAGTTCGAATGGAATCGCATTGTGAGCCATATGCGCCAGCAAGCTTACTTGGTCAAAAGCTTGCGCATTTCTGTCATCGATGCGCGCGAGCAGATCCCGACTTTTGGCCAAGATGATGAGCTATTTTATATCCGCGAAACAGGAGTAGAAGCGCCGTCTTATACTTTTTACTTCGAAGGCGGCTTGGTTTCTTTGGTTAAGTTCACGAACCAGCTCTTGAAGCCGATTCACAAGAATATTTTTTACGTTGAAAAGAAGGTTGAAGGTGTGGAATCTGTCGAAGTCGCATTGCAATATGCTGACGATGTTACTTCAAGGATATTGCCTTTCGCCAATAATATCTATAACCCAGAAGGAGGCACTCATCTGACCGGATTCAAGACTGCATTGACCAGGACCTTGAATACTTATGCCAAGAATAACAATCTGGCAAAAAATGGCGAAGAAACATTTACCGGTGATGATGCTCTGGAAGGTCTAACAGCGGTCATATCGGTTAAGCTCCGAGAGATCCAATTCGAAGGACAGACGAAAGCTAAGCTTGGAAGCATGGAAGCGCAAAGCGCCGTAAATACTGTCTTCGGCGATGCCTTTGCGGCATTCTTGGAGGAAAATCCCGATGACGCTCGCGGCATAATTAACAAAGTGATCTTAGCCATGAAGGCCAGGAAGGCTGCAAAGGCCGCCAAGGATTCTGTATTGCGAAAAGGCGCTCTAGAAGGCATGACTCTTCCTGGGAAATTGGCCGATTGCCAATCTGGCGATCCTAAAGAATCGGAAATATTCATCGTAGAGGGAGACTCCGCCGGAGGCACTGCCAAGCAGGGCCGCGACAGGAGGATACAAGCTATATTGCCGCTTCGAGGCAAGATCTTGAACATAGAGCGTGCCCGGCTGGACCGCATGCTCGGCTCCGAGCAGATCAAGAATCTAGTCTTGGCACTCGGCACCGCCATCGGAGATACTTTTGACATAGGAAATCTTCGCTACCACAAAATTATTTTGGCAACTGATGCCGACGTTGACGGCGCCCATATTCGCACGCTCATCCTGACTCTGCTTTACAGGTATTTCCGCCCGCTCATAGATGCTGGCCATGTTTACATAGCCCAGCCGCCGCTTTACAAAGTGAAAAGAGGCAAAGAAATATTGTATTTCTACTCCGAAGAAGAAAAAGTGAAAGCTCTCGGCAATGTTGTAAATGAAATTGAAGAAATCGATGAAAGCATGGAAGACGACAAGCAGAGGCTTTTGAGTGCTGCGGACAGTGATTCCGGCGAATCCATGACCGTCGCAGGCGGCGACAAGTCGTCCGCGAGCTTGCCGAGCGGAGGACTTCGTCGCGCCGAGGAGGGAATGGATTCGCCAGCCTCCGGCCGTGCACCAAAAGTCTCGATCCAGCGCTATAAGGGCCTCGGCGAAATGAACTCCGATGAATTGTGGGAAACTACCATGGATCCCGCCAAGCGCATTTTGAAGCAGATAAACATAGAGGATGCCCAAGAAGCTGATAAGGTATTCGACATGCTCATGGGCGTGGATGTGCCAGCTAGGAAGTCTTTCATACAATCGAATGCAAAGCTGGCCACGCTTGATATATAAGAGTCTCGAGTATATACTTAGCATCAATAAATTTCCTATGAAGAAAAACAAAAAAGGCGGCCAAAAAGCTCGCGGAATCCAAAAACGCGCGGACAAGCGCGTGCCTTCACGGTTGAAAGGAAAGGCATATTCCGGCAAGAAAGTTATAGAGAAGCCGAAGACCAAGGTTGAAAAAGCAAAGGATTTTGAGACGCGCGCTAACAAGCTCATCCAGAAGGGCCGCGATCGCGGATTCGTGACTTATGACGAGATCCTGAAGGAATTCCCGCAGATCGAGAATGATATCTTCTTTTTGGACAATCTATATGAAAAGCTGGCGACTGCCGGCATAGATGTCTTGGAAGGCGGGGGTCTGCTTGAGATCGAAGACTTGAAAGAAAAAAAGGCCTTACCGCATCTGGGCCGCGCCGGATCTGATTCTGCTTATGACTCTATCCAAATGTATTTGAAAGAGATCGGCCAATATCCGCTCATCAATGCGGCTATGGAAAAAGAGCTGGCGCGACGCATCGAGGCAGGAGATGAGGAGGCAAAAGGTCTGCTTGCAAAGGCAAACCTTCGATTGGTCGTTTCTATTGCCAAGAAGTATGTGGGCAGGAGTCCTGACCTGACTCTTTTGGATCTCATTCAAGAAGGAAACCTTGGTCTTTTCCGCGCAGTCGATAAGTTCGACTGGACAAAAGGCTATAAATTCTCGACTTATGCTACTTGGTGGATCCGCCAAGCTATCACTCGCGCTTTGGCAGATCAGTCCCGAACGATCCGCGTTCCTGTGCATATGGTGGAAACGATCGCCAAATACAAGCAAGTCGTTCGACGATTGATGCAAGACCTAGGCCGCGAGCCATTGCCGGATGAGATTGCCACAGAAATGGGCATGGATGTCGAGAAGATTTACCAGATAGAAAAGATCGAGCAAGACGTTGTCTCTCTTGAAAACCCTGTTGGCGATGAAGATGACAAGTCTACGCTTCAGGATTTTATCCCTGACGACAAGATACTTTCACCGGAGCAGGAGTCTTCGAGAAGGATTCTTCGTGATCAGCTAAACTTGATTTTGAATGATTTGACTGAAAAGGAGCGCAAAATATTAGAAATGCGCCATGGTTTGCTAGATGGCATCACACATACACTCGAAGAAGTCGGCCGCGAATTTGGGGTTACGCGCGAACGCATTCGCCAGATTGAGGCTAAGGCACATGAAAAGATCAGGCAACACGATCAGGTGCAGAGACTTAAAAACTATTAGCTTTGAAACATATTAATATTGCGTGTCATTTCCGCGAAGGCGGGAATCCAGAAATATGGACTCAATTTTTAATTCTCAATATTCACAGCTCAATCCCGCTCAAAAAAAAGCGGTTGATGCTATCGAGGGTCCGGTCATGGTCATTGCCGGTCCAGGAACTGGCAAGACGACAATTTTGACTCTTCGGATCGCGAATATCTTAAAACAAACCGATACTGCGCCGGATAACATACTCGCCCTGACATTCACGGAATCGGGTGCCTATAACATGCGGAAAAAGCTGGTGGAAATAATTGGGCCGGCGGCTTATAAGGTTCATATAAATACTTTTCATAGCTTTGCTTCAGAGATTATCGAGAAATATCCCGATTATTTTGCACGAATTATCGGTTCGCGAGTCATTACAGAACCGGAGCAGATAAAGATAATAAAGGGAATATTGCAGTCGAAGAAAATAAAGATGCTGCGGCCTTATGGCGACAAGGATTATTATGTTGGGCCAGTACTGCGTGAAATTCAGATACTTAAACGCGAGAATATCTCACCAAAGGCGTTTCTTAGTGTCATTCCCGCGAAGGCGGGAATCCAGAAGGCGAGTTCTTATTCTTCGGTCGGTTCCGTGCCTCTGGATTCCCGCCTTCGCGGGAATGACACAGTGGCAGAACGCCTTAAAAAGCAGACAGAAAAGAACTTGGAACTGGCTTTCGTGTATTCGGAATATGAGAAAGCGCTTGCAGACGAGAAATATTACGACTTTGAGGACATGTTGCTAGAGCTTATTCGCGCCATTGAAAAAGATGACATCTTCAAACTAATGTTGCAAGAGACTTATCAGTATATTCTTGCAGATGAGCATCAGGATGCAAATGCTTCACAAAACAGAATATTAGAACTCTTATCCGACTTTCACGACTCACCGAACCTATTCATCGTAGGCGACGACAAGCAAGCTATTTACCGCTTCCAAGGTGCTACTTTGGAGAATTTCCTATTTTTCAATAGGAAATATAAGGATGCTTTGGTCATCGATTTGGAGCATAATTATCGTTCGCACCAAGGCATTCTGGACGCTTCGCATAGCTTGATAGAAAAGAATCCTGCTATTCCTGGTAGAGAAAGGAAGCGCCTGATCTCTTTGCAAATGGGCACAATGCCGATATTTGTCACGGAATGCAGTTCCATCAATGAAGAATTAGAGCTGGTCGCGAGGGATGCGAAAAGGTTGATCCAAAACGGCAATAAGAGCGAAGAGATCGCTATCCTTTATCGTGATAATAAGCATGCAGATCCTATCAGTCGCGCGCTCAAAGCTAATGGCGTGGAGCATCGCATAGAATCGGACCATAATATATTGAATGAGCCGGATGTTATTAAGATATTGTATTTGGGACGAGCAATCAATGATCCTTCTTCGGGTGAAGCTCTAGCAAAAGCTCTTTTGCTACGTGAATTGAAATGCGATCCTGCTCATGTCGCGGACATCTGTGCCAAGGCGAATCGAGAAAAAAAGCCGCTTTACGGATTCATGGCTGAATACAAGGATACGGCTGCTGCTTACGAGCGCATCAAGGATTGGTCGCATGAAGCGATACTTTTGCCGTGCACTGACTTCCTGCAAAAACTGATCCAAGATGCAGGAATGATCGAGGAGATAGTAAAGGACGCCAATTCATTGGTCCGATTGAGTTCGCTTCAAGCCTTTTATGACCATGTGGCATCGGTGGCAAAATCCCAGCAGACTTTTTATCTGAAGGATCTGATCGAATACATAGACATAGCTGATGAAAAGGGGGTCAGCTCGAAAAGAAGGTATACGGATCACATTTCTGGCGTGCGGCTGATGACGGCCCATCGCGCCAAAGGCTTGGAATTCGAGCACGTTTTCATCGTCCATGCCGCAGACGGTATCTGGGGCAATAGGACTTCTAGGAGCCATTTCACTATTCCTCTAATTGAACATGCGCGCAACGTTGGCCGCATCGAAGACGAGCGCCGGCTATTCTATGTCGCAATGACCCGTGCGCGCGATACGGTCCATATAACATACGCGCGGTCGGATGGCGAAAAAGAGCTACTGCCAAGCCAATTCATCTCGGAAATCGATCCGATGCTGATAGATCGAGACCGGATCTCGAGCGACGAGCCGGCAAGCGATGCTCATCCCATCTCTCTTGTTCCGAAAAAAGAAAGCGGTATTTCTATACTCAACAAGGAATTTGTTGCCACTAAATTTTTGGCTCAACCGCTCTCGGTCACGCATTTGAATAATTACTTGAAATGTCCGTGGCACTATTTCTTCGTGAACTTGATCCGCGTGCCGCAAGCGGAGACCAAACACCAAATGTATGGCACCGCTATCCATTCGGTCTTGAGGAATTATTTTGAAGCATATAAAGATGGCCGGGCTATTAATGTCAAAAAAGTCATTGTTTTATTCAAACACTCGCTGGATATGCTGTCTTTGGGCAAGGATGACAGGGAAGAATCCTTTGAAAAAGGAAAGAAGGCCTTGGAAGGATATTTTAAGACCTATAGCGGCACCTGGAATAAAAGGCTGCTTACGGAATATGGGGTGAGGGGTAATCTTGTCATTCCCGCGAAGGCGGGAATCCAGAAGCAAGGAATTGGTAGTGGCACAGATGTTGCACAATCAAATATAAAGATCCAAGAGAATTCAAACACTTCGACAGATTCTGCGCTTCTGGATTCCCGCCTTCGCGGGAATGACACAGTAGTCGAACTCACCGGCAAGCTCGATAAGATCGAATTCTTGGATGACCATCATGTGGCTGTCGTGGATTACAAAACCAGCAAGCCGAAGTCTAGGAACGTGATCGAAGGCAAAACCAAGGATTCGGATGGAAATTATAAGCGGCAACTGGTTTTTTATAAGCTACTTTTGGATAGTCGCGCGGATTCCCCCTTTGAAAAAGGGGGTGTTCCGAGGCAAAGCCGAGGAATGGGGGATTTTCGTAATTTTTCAATGAAATACGGCGAAATCGACTTCATCGAGCCGAATGATGCGAAAAAATACAAAAAAGAGCGGTTCGAAGTCAGTGAAAAAGAGGTGGAGGAATTGAAAGAAGTTATAAAACAAATGGCAAAAGAAGTGGTTGGCTTGGAATTCGTGGAAAAAGGTTGTGGAGAAAAAGAATGCGAATTTTGCAGGTTGGGGAAGTTGCTAAACGAGAATAAATAAAAGACCACCGGATACCTTCCGGTGGTGTGGTTTTCAGAGAGGTTGAAAGTCCAGAGATCGAACTCGAGTCAGACCTTGAGTTCGCTTTTTCCTTCAGTCGCTTCTGGATACATTCTTAAGATGGACGCTACCTCATTGAGAAAAGATTCCGTCTGTTCTTTTGACCTTCCAATGAAACGGTGTGCGTCAAGAAGGTCTTTGAGCTGACTGTGGATCGGCGCGAAGAAGGAATCTTTGCCGATCATCTCCATCAGTTGGTTTGATGCACCCAAGTCCTTAACGCGAAAGCCAGCTTCTTGGGCCATGATGACCAACTTCTCGTGAACCTCTTGGCGATCATGCCCGGCTTCGACCATTGCGACAATGATCTCCTCGGTTGCCATGAAAGGCAACTCTTCGGCCAGATGTTTTTCGATCACTCTCGGATGGACGACTAGGCCCTCGAAGACATTTTGGCAAATGATGAGTAGTGCGTCAGTCGCGAGGAACGCTTCGGGAATGTAGATCCTTCTCCCGGCGCTGTCGTCGAGAGTACGCTCGAATATCTGCAAGGCCTGCGTCATCAGCGCTTCCGTCGGCAGTACCGCGACATGTCGAGCTATGGCGCAGGCGCGCTCACCACGCATTGGATTGCGTTTGTATGCCATGGCACTTGAACCTTTCTGGTTTTTCTCAAAAGGTTCTTCTATTTCCTTCAGGTGCTGCAGTAGCCGCAAATCTAGGAAGATCTTGTGGATGCTTGCGGCTAGACAAGCCAGAGCTTGCAGTATCTGCGTGTCGACCAGTCGGGGATAGGTCTGTCCGGTTATTGGCCAAATACGATCCGCAAAACCGAATATTCTCGCAAAGTACAGCTCTAGATCGAACACGGCTTTTTCGTTGCCGTCGAACAATTTGAGCATTGATGCTTGGGTGCCGGTTGCACCCTTCAATCCTCGGAACTTGAGTCCTGAAGTAATTTCTTCCAGCGCCAGAAGATGCACTGTAA
>CAZKSQ010000023.1:0-10455 GCA_964555555.1 uncultured Candidatus Saccharibacteria bacterium
TGGAAATTTGACATTTGAGTTTAATCCTGGATTCCCGCCTTCGCGGGAATGACACGACATGTTATAATTCATCCTCATGACATATGACCTCGCAATACTGGGTGGCGGCCCGGCTGGCGCAGCTGCTGGCGTTTATGCTGCCAGAAAACAGCTGAAGACTATATTCGTTACCAAGGACTGGAATGGGCAGAGCTCTGTTTCGGAAGGCATTGAAAATTGGATCGGGACTGTGAAGATTAGCGGCTTAGATCTTGCTAATAGTTTCAAGAAACATCTAGAATCATATGCTGGCGACTTCGTAACTATCAAAGAAGGCGAATACGTCAATAAGATAGAGAAGAAAGATTCAAACTTTTTAATTACGTCATCCAAAGGATCTTATGAGGCAAGATCCGTCTTGGTCACAACCGGCAGCCATAGAAGGAAGTTGGAAATCACTGGAGCAGATCGTTTGGAACATAAAGGATTAACTTATTGCGCATCGTGCGACGGCCCGCTATTCGCTGATCAAGATGTGGCGGTTGTCGGTGGAGGCAATGCAGCTTTTGAGTCAGCTGCGCAATTATTAGCCTACTGCAAGAGCGTCACCTTGCTCAATCGTAGTGATAGTTTCCGGGCTGATCCTGTCACTATCGATGCTATTTCCAAGAACAAGCATTTCAAAATCATCAGCAACGCTGTACCAAAAGAAGTTAAAGGCGACAAATTTGTAAGCGGCTTGGCATATGCCGATTCTGTTAGCGGCAAAGATACCGAATTGAATGTGACAGGTATTTTCGTCGAAATCGGTTCCCTGCCGACGACGGAATTCGTAAAAGACTTGGTTGAACTCGATAAATATAACCAGATTGTAGTTGATCCCAAGAATCAGCGCGCCTCAACCGAAGGGGTTTGGGCTGCTGGCGATTGCACCAATGGCCTTTACCACCAGAACAATATCGCAGCCGGAGATGCGGTAAAAGCGCTTGAGGATATTTATTTGTACCTAAAGACGCAGTAAAAATCAGCTCCCTATTTTTTTGCAAAAATCTGCCGCTAGCAAAATTCCCAAACCAGAGTCGTATTCGAACAACCCGGTCTTTGAATTCCATTTATAGGCATCCACTGTACAGCTATCAATTTTCGCATTCGTGTCTGTGCTCCAACTGCCTTGGTAGATAGCATTTTGATCTGGGAGCATTACGATAGCTTCTCCATGGCGAACAGATGCACCTTCAGAAAATTCTGATTCGTCGACAGTGCTATCTTGTTCTTTGAATTTTGCCAGGACGGGCTTGCCCTTTTCCATCATCATCAAAACATAATCTTCGGTATACGCGCCTCCAGTGCCGATATCAACAAGAGCTTCTGGTATGCCATCCCCTGTAATATCTTCTTGCTTGTAAATACTGATTGGTCGCGAGTCTTCAATGGCTATATCCGTGATATTACTCTTCAATATTGTTCTGATCTCAGATAACCAGTTTGACCAGATGTCTTGTGTAACAGGCTTTGCTGTCGGCTTGACTGATGCGCCTTCGGCCGGCGTTGCGCTGGGTTCCGGAGCCGCCACGGGCTTGGCTGGGCTTCTAGTGCTGATGAAAATAGCCAGAAGAACCAGTATGAGGAATATAAAGTATATGATTTTTTTCCTATTCATGAATAAATTATAACTCGAACTGTAAAAAGAGCTAACTCTATAAAATCAAATGCGGAGAGGGGGAGATTCGAACTCCCGAAGAGCTTGCGCCCTTGCCACTTTTCGAAAGTGGTGCATTCGACCACTCTGCCACCTCTCCTTGATATGTTGCATTTCTGCGCCACATTAGACTATCATTTTCCTTGACATTTAGAAAGAGAAAATTATAATTGAATCAATACTGTCTGTGGCCATTGAAGTTGCACATCAAGATGGTTAGTCCGGCGAACGCTGGTAACAGACCGATGACAAGCCCCTTACGGGGCTTGTGTGCTTTTTATTTTGAACAGTAAGTAAAACTCATAAGCATAATTCGACATATTTTTGCCAAATTATAAAAAAGTGTTAGTATTTGTCTACGTATGGCCCTATCGTCTAGCCTGGCCTAGGACGTGAGCTTTTCAAGCTTAAAACCCGGGTTCGAATCCCGGTAGGGCTACAAGATCAGATTTTCTGCGAAACAGTTTGCTAGCTATCCACACAAATCCGCAAGAAAGTTTTGAAATAAGATATAATTCTTTACATGGAGAAAATTCTATGGAAAGGCGTCATCATATCACTGATGTTGACCTTCGTGGTTTCGCAAGCATTGGTATTATTTCGCGGCAATACCTTACAAGACAACTCCGTCAGCACTGCAGTAACATTGAGAAATCCCAAATCCAGCCAACTAGCGCAATCATTCACGGGCATCGGCATTCCAGGACAGTCCAACTACCTATCGGTCGTCTCGCCTGTTTTCAACGAATCATCTTCGACGGTGGACTCTACGCAATTGCACACCTATATGTACAAGCTTTTGACTGCAGTAGATCCTTGCACATTGAACCAGCTCGGGAGCCAAGGATGGCAAGCCGTACAATTTGGCGGCACCTTGATCACTTCTTTGGGCCGAGATGAAAAATGCGGGAACCTATTCAACGGCAGCGCCCTGGACTGGGTTCTGTTCCAGAGAGACATCCCGCCAGAAACGACTATTGCACAATAAAATAACATGAGGATCATCAACCGCATCCTAGCCGACGAATTCAAGGCAAATCGTTACAATTTTGTATTTATATTCATACTGATGATCGTTGCCGTAGGGTTTGACGCTCTCGCGCCATGGCCTTTCAAGATACTTATAGATAACGTGCTTTCCGGAAGCCCGTCGGATGGCTCTCTGATCATGGGCTTGCTCACGACTCTTTTTCGATCGCGCTATGTCTTGGGATTCTTTGCCGTCTTCATATATTTTTCCAGCACATTTTTTACTGCCATCCTAGAATACGTCAAATCCGTCGTAATTAAACATGTCATAAAAAATATTACTTCTGATTTTTCCAAGAGAGCATTCAAGAACCTGCAATCTCTGGCTATCGGCTATTACAAGGAGCAGAAGATCGGCGACTACATATATCGCCTTAGCTACGATGTATCCGCTCTTGGCGACTTCTTGGAATCTGGAATATTGCCCATCGTTTCCGCCTTGATTTTTCTTGGTGTAACCATAACGATAATGTGTCTGATCAGCGTGAAGCTAACCCTTTTTTCACTTGCCGCGATTCCATTCCTGGGAATAGGCATATACTCGTTCAACCGATACATTGCCAATGTTACCAAGAAGTCGGAGACATATAACAGCGCAGCATTTTCATTCATTGAAGAAGCCCTTACGCATTTGCGCATCATCCAAGCATTCTCGCAGGAGTCTAGCGAATCGGAAAATTTCGGCAGAAAAACAGATACGATGCTCCGTGCGGACAGCGTACTTTATCGCCTAGACTTCCTTTTGACGCTCTTGGTCGGCATCATCGTCGCTGTCAGCTATTCGATAATCATGCTTTACGGCATGACTGCGGTCTTTGCCGGCACACTCACTACTGGATTGCTCATCGTATTCATCTTCTATCTCGACAATCTCACCAATCCCCTGCTTTCCATCGTCTATGCCGCAACCAGCATCCGCGAATCCTATACGAAGATCATCCGTATGGAGGATTTTTTCAATAACAAACTGCATCTGGAAAACACCGGCGATAGAAAAACTATTCGCGGCTTCGACATAAGGTTCCATTCGGTAACGCTCGCCGATAATGGCAAGAAGATCCTAAAAAACGTCTCCTTCCACATCCCTGAAGGGAAAAAAACTGTCATTCTGGGCATGAATGGCTCCGGAAAGACTTCGGTCGTAAACCTAATAATGCGCTTCATTACCAAGCCCGACCATGGCAAGGTCTTTTTGGGCGGCGTGCCGCTCATGGAATATGACCTCAAGGCTCTGCGAGACGCGATCAGCTATGTTCCGCAGGAGATCAACCTATTCAACAATTCCATAAGGAACAACATATCCTTTGGCCACCCTGATGCGACATTGGCAGAGATCAAGGAAGCGGCAAGGCTCTCGACAGCCAGCTCATTCATAGAAAAAATAAAGGATCATTACGATTCCAGCGTCGGCGAAGGAGGCATGCTGCTCTCCGGCGGACAGCGCCAGCGCATCATGCTGGCGCGGGCGCTCCTCAAGAAGGATGCCAAGATATTGATATTCGACGAGACGTTTTCCGCTTTGGACGTGAAGACCAGAACGGAAGTGCTGGAGCACCTGAAAGGCTTTTCTCGCGGCAAGACAACTGTTATGATATCCAATGTATTCGAGGTTATAGACGGCGCAGACCATGTCATCGTCATGAACAAAGGCGAAGTGATATACGAGGGTACCAGCGGGCGCCTTACCAAGGAAACATCTCTTTATAAAATGTTCACTGACGCAGAATAAAATGACTAGATCAAAATCATCCCAAAGGATATTCGAACCAAAATGGCTTTTGGCTATCGCTTTTTTGGCCGTCGGCCTCTTTTGCGGCATAATGGGCACCTATCTTTTCTTCAACATCAACCTGCCCGTTGGCGGCAAGTTCACTTCCAGGTCAAATCAGTTCCCTTATATCAACCCGCTTCTTTCAGTTGACATCGGGGGCAGCCAGTTCGGCCGCGAAAGCTCTCTTCAGATCGAGCTTGATGGAGAGGTCAATAACGCCATCCGAGACAGCAAAGTGCAGAGCGCATCAATATATTTTCGAGACATTGATCCTGGCTTGTGGGTCAGTATCAACGAGCAAGCGACCTTCTCGCCCGGTCGCCTCCTGAAGATCCCTATCATGATCGCATACTACAAGCTGGCTGAAACGGACTCGTCGATACTCGATAATACCCTGACATTCAATTATTCAGACGCTTACACCGGAGGCCCAGACCCAGTGGTCGGCAATGTGAAGAAATTAGAGCTTGGCCAGAGCTACACCGTGGACGATCTCATCAACAGGATGATAGTAAACTCTGATAATGATGCGGCAAACATGCTTTACGATAATATAGACAAATCCACATTAGACGAAATATTTTCCGATTTGGGCATCAGCTTCAAGGAAGATAAGGACAACCCTGACGTCATCAGCCTGAAACAATACAGCTTATTCTATCGTGTACTTTACAATTCTACCTACCTCAACAGAAAGTATTCCAGCAAAGCGCTTGCTGTGCTCGTACAAAGCCCCGAAGACATCGGCATCTTTTCGGGCATCCCAAAAAATGTGCAGAGCGCGAACCGATATGGCTCACGGACGATCGGCAATATATTCGAGCTCTATGATTGCGGCATCGCCTACTATCCGGGACATCCGTACCTATTGTGCGTTACTGCAAAAGGGACAAGCCTGAAAAATATAGAGCAATTTTTCAGCGCCATAGGGGAAAAAGTTTACAGTGACATAAAATATCAGTATCCATATTGACGCTTATCCCCAGATGTTTGTTTGAGAAGCAGTTAAGCATGATAAAATATGGACACATGCTTGATCATGGTTGCAAAAAAAAGGTCGGGTCAAGATTGCGTCATTCTACAACCAAAAATATGGCAAAAAAACCTTCAGTAAAAAAAGCGGCAATCAGAAAGAAAGTGGTCAAAGCAAGGCTTCCGGGCAAGAAGCGCTAACGGTGTTACGCACAGCTTTTAGCCACCTAAATCTAGGTGGTTATTTGTTGTGTACATTTGCATCAATACATGCTAGAGTTAGCTTCTCAAGAAACTAGTCGATTTTCTTCAATATTAAAATTCATCAAATCAAATGGAACAAGGAGTCATCAAGACGTTGACGGATAAGGGATTTGGTTTCATCGCTCGGGAAGGCCAAGCGAAGGACCTATTCTTTCATTCCAACGATCTCAAAGGTGTTACCTTCGACGAGCTCAAGACTGGCGACAACGTCAGCTTTGAAGTAGTCCAGGGCGACAAAGGACCGAGCGCCAAGAACGTCTCGAAGGCATAGTTTGCCTTGCATAAGGCCGCCTGTCAGCAAAAGCTTTCGGCGGTTTTATGTTGCCCGAAAATGCTAAGCTATCTTGATAGTGCTTGCAAATAATGATAAGTTAGAGCGTGTCCGTTCTGCTACGCTAAAGCTTCGCAGAACATGCGCGCTTAGCTCAGTTGGTAGAGCATTCCCTTGACGTGGGAAGGGTCGCAGGTTCGAATCCTGCAGCGCGCACTGCTTCGCTCGCTATCGCGAGCTACGCAGTGCAAGCACTGCACTGTAAGTCGCTGGTAAAAACAAAAGAGCTTGCATACACCTGCGAAGCAGTTCTGCGAAGCTCCAGTAGGAGCGTAGCAAAACAGTCCATATAAATATCAAATGATTATTTTAGGCATAGAAACATCTTGCGATGAGACCGCTTTGGCTCTTATAGAGACACGCAACCATGATGGGCATTTCGAGTGCAGGGTTATACAATCGATGATCCATTCGCAGGCGGAGCTTCACAGCGCATATGGAGGAGTATTCCCTTCTTTGGCGAAGAGAGAGCACGGCCGAAATATAGTTCCGCTTTTGGATAAGCTTTTAAATGAAAGTGCGGATGCGCTTATAGATATAAAAGGTCAAAATCGGGAAGAATTTAGAATCGAGAATTTAGAATTTAGAGAAAAGCTGGAAAGCTTCAAAAAAGAGCTATCTGGCCAAAATCCGGAACTCATCCAATCATTAGTTGATGCAGATTTCTTGAAAAATATTCCAAGAATAGATTTCATCGCCGTTACCGAAGGACCAGGCTTGGAACCTGCGCTTTGGGTTGGAATCAGTTTTGCCCAATTTTTAGCAACGCTTTGGAAAATTCCGGTTTTGCCGATAAACCACATGGAGGGCCACATCGTCGGCTCATTGCTGAAGTCTGATGTTCCTCATGGCGCTTGGCAAGAATTATCAGAGCTTCCATCGCCCGCTATCGCCTTGCTCATAAGCGGCGGGCATACCGAATTGGTATTAGTTGACTCTAAAACCTCAATATCTTCACCGCCAGCTTTTCAGTATTCAATAATCGGCCGAACAAAAGATGACGCTGTCGGCGAAGCTTTTGACAAGGTCGCCAGGCTTCTCGGCCTTCCATATCCTGGCGGCCCACACGTATCTAAGATGGCGCATGAGGCATATGAAGCTAAAATTACTTCTGCGGTAAAGCTTCCCCGGCCGATGATAGCGAGCGGAGATTTGGATTTTTCCTTTGCTGGATTAAAAACAGCAGTTCTGTATGCAGTACAAAAAGCCGAAGCCAAGGGAGAATTCATTGAGGATTTCAAAAAAGGCTTGGCCTATGAATTCGAGCAAGCCGTAGCTGAAACACTTGAGTCTAAGCTTCATAAAGCCATAGAAAAGAGCGGGGCAAAGGCAATAGTAATTGGCGGCGGAGTAGGTGCCAATCATGTCTTGAGAAAACGTTTTGCCGCCATCGCCGATGAATTTGGCATACCTATATTCATGCCGTCACAGCATATTTCCGGAGACAATGCTCTTATGATCGCACTAGCGGGATCGATGCACAACGAAGAAGCCACCCGTCCCATCAAAGCTGAAGGTACAAAGCGGCTTGGCTGATTTACAATACTTCTATCTAGAAGTTCATTATAGCGTGGATGAAGTTTTGTAGGCGATGGGCGAAGGAGGCATTAGTTGCATTCGCAGTATTCTGCACTGCATTATTCTGGCTCACGAAAGTATTCGTGTTAGAGGCATCAATGGCAGCGGAGCTGTTTATAGGTATAGAAACTTTCGATCCATTCACCGGCAATATATTGGACTTAAAGGCCAGATTGCCGCGAACTCCATTGATGATGGCTAGATCGTTCTGAGTGAAGGTCAACGGAACATTGCAAGCAAGCTTGTTGACATTCTTGAGAGTAGTTATATACACATAGCCAGTCGGTATTGTTGTTCCCCATGGGCCAAGGATGGTGTTCTGATATTTTTTCTGGAATGCCATGACTGCTGCAAAAGTCTCCGCATCGTATATGCCGTTTATGTTGATATTCGCATGCTCTATGTCGCTAAGGAAAGTTTGGAGCTTTATGACTTCGGCCGGAGGATTGTTTGCGCCAGACTTTATGTAAGCTTGAAGCAAATTGCAGGTAGTGATAGTGGTGCTGGTAGCACTGTTCATCTGCGTCGAGCTAGCCGTTGTAGTAGATTCCAAAGCCAAGTTTACAGCTGCACTAGAAACAGTGCCGCCATAAAAGAAGCCTCCAGCGGCAAAATTGCCTCCTAATCCGCCGCCACTGTTGCTATTGCCAGTTGGCGCAGGAGATGTCGTCGGACTGGGAGTCGTTGTAGGACTAGGAGATGTTGTCGGGATCGGGGTCGGGGTAGGCGAAGGGGTGCCAGTGCTCGAACCAGACCCGCCTGTTGAGGGAGGATTCGTGCCTGTACTAGAGCCGGAACCGCCAGTAGAAGGAGTACCTTGTCCAGCACTCGAAGAAGAGCCGCCCGTAGATGGCGGGTTCGTACCTGCGCTAGAACCGGAAGATCCGGTTCCAGGAGCGCTTTGGCCTGCACTGGAGCCAGATGAACCTGTTGATGGCGCAGATTGTCCCGCGCTCGAAGAAGAGCTTCCTATAGCCGGCGTTGCTGGTGAGGCACTAGGAGATGGAGATGGGGTCGCTCCAGCCAGAACGAACAGAGGTATGACGATAAATAGCGCTGAAATAGCGAAAATTGAGGTTTTTTTGCTCATAATCTTTTTCATATAAATATTCATAAATCCTCGCGGATATCTACTTACTATCACAGTTTTGTTTGTTTGTCTAGTAACATTTGCTATTTCTATCAAATAGTAGTCTGAAGCAGAATATGCAATAAAAAAATCCCCGGAGCTAATCTCTCGGGGATTTTGCGCTAAAACGCCTGATATCTGAAGACTTACTCGGTGACTGCCCTAAAGAAGAACGTTCCCATGCCAGTCGGTATGCCAAGCTGATTTTTTCCTTGCAAGATCGCGTACCAGCTCCAGGACCCGTCAATCGTAGGTGCGCTGTATATCGTGTAGTACGCTGTAGGAGTACCGTTATCCACAGATATGTACACCCCGTATCCCTCCCGACCTGTCAGAATCAGTTTTGGGGGCAATGGTGAATGAACTATATAGACCGTTGCGGTTGCAAGACTAGTCGGGTCGCCCATAACTTGCGCCGAGTATTCCAGACTGAAATCTCCGGACAAGGACACCTGTTCAGCAATCCAGTCTTGTTCTTGAATGATTGCCGACTGGCTGTCACCCCCATTGAACAGTTTTGATTGAACAATGAAAATGACTCTGTGCACCATCTGTGTCGAAGGACCTCCATTCACAACAGATCCATCTGCTCGAACGCCGATTGCCTCTGGCGTATATGTGCTTTCCATATAGGACTGTGTGTCGCCCAAGATATTATTGGGGTCACTGGAATTGAACCGGACTTGGAGCATTGATAGCGACAAATCGTCCGTGCTTGACGAGGACATGATATCCAGAACAGACCAAACGACTTGGCCCAATTCGTTGTTGTAGGGCGCCGGTGGATATTGTAAGCCATCCCAGAGTGGCGTCGCTAGAGCGTATTCCAGATTGCCGGCGTTAATCTTCCCGCTGCAAAGGACATAATTTGTCGGGTTTGCCTCGGGACGCGAACCGAAGATAAGATATCCGTTCATTGCATCATTTACGGCATTTTGGGCTGCAGATGGCCAGGATGGTGATAGTCTTGCTGGCATCAGCACAGGCGTCAGTGTGATTCGATAGGACCCCGTCGCATGCGTTGACGCTTCAGCAAGCGAAAGTGCGATGGCCGATACCGCAAACAAAACTTTATTAATTTTCATAGGACTTTTTCCTTTCTTTGGGTTGAGTTTTCTATGTCCTATATAGCAATAAGTTTGTGATTTGTCAAGCACTTCTCTCCACAGCGAATAAATCTCCAAAGGACGCTATAATGGTGCAAATGTTGATCAGTGTTCTTCCCTACGCTCTTTTGGCAGGAATCTTGCCCTCTATTGTCTGGCTTTTCTTTTGGCTCCGCGAAGATATCGAGAAGCCAGAGCCTCGCTGGCTCATATATACCGCTTTCATGGGCGGCGCTGTTTCTGTAGTAGCCGCGATATTCATCGAAAGATCCATCGGCGACATGGTTTCCGACCAGACCGTCCGATATATCCTTTGGGCTGCTGCCGAAGAGATATGCAAATTCGCGGTCATCGCTTTCGTTGCCCTAGATACCAGATTCAATGACGAGCCTATAGACGCGATGATATATCTCATCACCATAGCATTGGGCTTTTCCGCATTCGAAAATGCCCTTTTTGCCCTTAACCCATTGATGAGCGGCAGTATCATTGAAAGTATTGCCCGTGAAGGCACGCGCTTCATCGGAGCCAGCCTTGTCCATACAGTGAGCTCCGCAATGATAGGCTTTTCCTTGGGTTTTGCATTCTACAAATCAC
>CAZKSQ010000024.1:0-10152 GCA_964555555.1 uncultured Candidatus Saccharibacteria bacterium
TAGGCACGAAGAATATCGTTGACATCACTACGTTATCTATAGAGCATGCCGTCGATTATTTCAAGAAAATAGAGCTAACTGCTGGCGAGAAGGAAATCGCAAAAGTTGTGCTGAAAGAAATCGAAGCCCGTCTTTCATTCATGGTCAATGTCGGCATCGAATATCTGACGCTCGATCGCAGGGCAAACACTCTTTCCGGCGGCGAAGCCCAGCGCATCCGGCTCGCTTCACAGCTCGGCTCTGGCCTTGTCGGCGCGCTTTATGTGCTGGATGAGCCTACGATCGGTCTTCACCAGAGAGATAATGATAAGTTGATTAAAACCCTCCTACATTTAAGAGATATCGGAAATACTATTATAGTCGTCGAGCATGACGAAGATACCATGTATGCGTCTGACTATATTGTCGACGTCGGTCCCGGCGCGGGCGTCCACGGCGGCCATGTCGTCGTCTCTGGCTATTTGGATGAATTGCTGATTGCCAAAAAGAACGATTCAGGATCGCTTACCCTCGCATATCTTCGCGGCGAAGAAAAGATAGCAGTTCCAGCGACTCGCCGCGAACCTAAGGGCAAAATAATGATACGCGGCGGAGAAGTCTTCAACATCAAAGAGTTGAATGTGGACATACCCTTGGGTTCCTTGAATGTCATTACCGGTGTTTCTGGTTCAGGAAAGTCGTCGCTCATGTACGAGATTCTTTACAGGAATCTGCAGGCCAGGTTTGAGATGACGCACAGGACGAGCGAGATCATCAACGCCCAGGAATTCAAAGGCACGGAATATATTGGCCGTGCCGTACTTATAGATCAATCGCCTATAGGACGCACGCCCAGGTCCAATCCTGCCACATATACGGGCGCCTGGACCCATATCCGCGATCTTTTTGCTTCCGAGCCGGAAGCGCGCGCACGCGGCTGGGGACCAGGACGCTTTTCTTTCAATAGGCCTGGCGGTCGCTGTGAGGCCTGCGAAGGCAATGGCGAAATAGCAGTGGAGATGCATTTCTTGCCTACCGTCTATGTGACCTGCGATGTCTGCAACGGCAAGCGATTCATGAAAGAGACTTTGGACATCAAATTCCGCAAGAAGAATATTCACGAGATATTGGAGCTTACCATTGAGGAAGCCTTGAAGTTCTTCGTCGATATCCCAGCCATTGAAGATAGGTTGCAGACCCTGAATGAAGTCGGACTAGGTTATGTGAAGTTGGGCCAATCGGCGACAACTCTTTCTGGCGGCGAAGCCCAGCGTGTGAAGATTTCTTCGGAGCTTTACAGAGCACATCTTCAGAAAACTATTTATTTGCTAGATGAACCAACGGTCGGTTTGCATTATGAAGATGTTAAAAAGCTGATCGAGATACTTCAGAGGCTTGTTGATAAAGGCAATACTGTCGTCGTCATCGAGCACAATCTGGATCTGATCAAAAACGCGGACTATGTCATTGATATCGGCCCTGAAGGCGGCGAAAGAGGTGGTAAGATCGTTGCGAAGGGCACGCCGGAAGATGTGGCGAACAATCCCAAGTCTTATACAGGGCAGTATTTAAAGAAAGTTTTGAAGAAGTAATTAAATTATTTTAAGCGAATAAAATACCCCACGCAGTCGCCTGTATGGGGTCGGAATGAGCTTAACCCGATCTAAAATCTCCTTTTTAGGCTCATCGATCGAACGGCTCGAAAGATCAATACAGCCCATATGACGCACCTGGTTACGATTATGGCAAGGAATGCCAGGATAATAAAGAGAATGTGTATCGGAAAACAGAAGTCCTGTCCTATTTTTTTGATTAGGGTCATGGGATCTCCTTGGGTTCATGTTGGTTGCAAACATCTGCGCTATACAATACTCTTAAATTCATGCTTCGTCAAAAACTGACAAAACTGAATATGCCAGATGCGCCCGGCATATATATCTTCCGCGACGCAAAGAAGCGGCCGCTTTATATTGGTCGCGCGACCTCGCTCAAGGACCGCGTGAAGAGCTATTTTTCTGCTGACATCATCGATACCCGCGGGCCTCGCATCGTAGATATGGTCACCAAAGCAACAGGTCTCACATGGCAAGAAACCGGTTCGGTCTTGGAAGCTATTATTTTGGAAAGCGCCCTGATAAAGCGCTATCAGCCTTACTACAATGTTGATGAAAGGGATGACAAGAGTTCTCTCTATGTCATCATAACTGACGAAGAATTGCCGCGAGTATTTTTGGAGCGCGCACGCGATTACGACCAGCGGCTTGAGCAAGGAGTTTTACCATATAAGGCGAAGAAATGCTTCGGGCCTTTTCCGCATTCAGGGCTGATAAAGGAGGCGCTAAAGATCTTGCGCCGGCTTTTTCCATTCCGGGACAAAAAAGCGCATGATCCCAAGCATGAAGCTTTTTATCAAGCCATCGGCCAATCGCCATTTAACGAGAGCATTGAACAGAAACAGCAATACCAAAAGACCATAAAGCATCTAATACTTTTCTTTGAAGGCAAAAAAGATGTTTTGCGCAAGGATCTTGAGAGGGAAATGAAGCAGAATATAAAGAGCCTTGAATTTGAGAATGCCGATAAGAATAAGAAGCTGCTTTATGCATTGGATCATATCAATGACATGGCTCTCTTGAAGAGGGAAGTAAATCGTGGTGAGAATGAATTCAGGATCGAAGCTTATGATATCGCCCACTTGGGAGGGACGAATGTTGTCGGCGCGATGGTCGTTTCTTGCAATGGCCAGCTAGCCAATAGCCAATATCGCAAATTTAAGATTTCACGCGATGAAAGCAATGACATTGCTGGACTCGTTGAAATGCTCTCTCGAAGGCTCAATCATAGCGAATGGGCATATCCTGACCTTATGATCGTGGATGGCAATGATGTGCAAAAGAAAGCAGCGGAAGCTGTTTTGAAGTCGCGCAGGATCGGAATACCAGTCGTGGCTGTGACGAAAGACGAGCGCCACAAGGCGGACAAGCTTTTGGGCAATGAAGAACTGGTAAAAACCTACTCCAAAGACATTATTGCCTTGAATGCCGAATGCCACCGTTTTGCTATCGCTTATCATAGGCAGAGCAGGCGTGGTATAATTTTCAGGTGATTCACAAACTTCGCGTGGGAGTAATAAGAGGCGGTCCTAGCCATGAATATGATGTTTCGCTAAAGACAGGCGCGAACGTCATTGGCGCTATCAATGACAGCCATGCGCACAAATACGAGGCGCACGACATTCTCATAGACCAGGATGGTGTGTGGCATTTTGACGGCGCACCTATTTCTCTAGATAAGATAGGCAAAAGGGCTGATGTGATATTCAATGCTCTTCATGGCAATTACGGCGAGGATGGCAAGGTGCAAAATATTCTAGAAAGCCACGGCATACCTTTTACCGGTTCGGGCTCTCTCGGCTCTGCTATTGGCATGAATAAGATGCTGTCCAAAAAAGTCTTTGAGGACCATGATATATTGATACCTCGCTCCAGGGTGGTCTTTGCCGATCAGGTGACCAAAGGTCTTTCGGACTTGGATGAGGAATTATTCAATACTTTGATATTACCAGTGGTAGTAAAGCCTCTGCGAAGCGGATCGTCCGTCGGTGTGTCAATAGTACAAAATTATGATGAGTTGCCGGGCGCTCTCCTCAAAGCGATCCACTTCGATGACTCGGTCCTCATAGAAGACTATATAAAGGGCATAGAGGCGACTTGCGGCGTTATTGATGACTTCAGGGGCGAAGAGTTGTATGCCTTACCGCCAGTGGAGATTCGGCCGATGTCTGCATTTTTTGATTATGATGCCAAGTATGCCGGCAAGTCACAGGAAATAGTGCCGGCGACTTTCAGCGACAAGATAAAGCAGGGCATCCAGGAATTGGCCAAGAAGATTCACCGCGCCTTGGGTTTGCATCACTATTCGCGATCAGATTTCATCATCCATCCGTCACGCGGCATTTACACCTTGGAAGTGAATACGTTGCCTGGCCTTACAGACGAATCTCTCCTGCCAAAATCTTTGCGCGCTGTTGGAAGCAGTACTCCCGAATTTATAGATCATGTGATACAGTTGGCCCTGCTGGGCTTATAGTAAAATGGTATTACGCGGCATTCGCATTGCCGAGGTCCGGGTCCGATTCCCGGTAAGTCCACTGCTTCGCTCCTCGCTTTGCTCGGAGCTTCGCAGTGCAGGCACAAGATAGATTTAACATTTCATAATTAAAGCACTATGCGAAGCAGTGTCCTGCGTAGCTTCAGCGTAGCAGGACGTTAGCATATCCAAACAGCTTGGCAGGCACTTTAATTATTTGAGTACAAAAACCGCCCTCGGTTTCCCGAAGGCGGTTTTTCGTACTTACTTAGTGCAATCGCACTTTTCGCATTTTACCCCACTCTCATGTTGATGCTTGCAATCTGGACACGTTCTTGCGTCTGCCATAGTATTATTTCCTATTATTGCTCATAAAACGACCAGGGTGTAAGTATAGCATGAAAAGGGGAAGTCAATGCATTACGACACAGTCTTGTTTGTGGACCCGAGCGGACTCGAACCGCTTGCCTCCTCATTGCAAATGAGGCGCTCTACCAGATGAGCTACGGGCCCCTGGGCACCCTTCGCCAAGGCTTCGGCGTGCCAATGTCGGGCTGCCGAGAATCGAACTCGGACCGCATCCACCCCATGGATGTATACTACCACTATACTACAGCCCGATTGACGAACCCATACAGCTTACTTTATTTTTGAAAATTCCTCAAATTGTGATAAAGTTCTTTCCATTGCGGGCCATTAGCTCATTTGGTAGAGCGTTCCCATGGCATGGGAAAGGTGACCGGTTCGAATCCGGTATGGTCCACTGCTTCGCTCCTCACTGCATTCGGAGCTTCGCAGTGCAGGCACAAAGCAAATGTTCGGGGCGTAGTATAGTGGTAGTATACACGCTTCGGGTGCGTGAGGTCCGAGTTCGATTCTCGGCGCCCCGACAAGTTTGGCATCCTTAGCTCAGTTGGCTAGAGCGCACCCTTCACACGGGTGAGGTCGGAGGTTCGAACCCTCCAGGATGCACTGCTTCGCTCCTCACTGCGTTCGGAGCTTCGCAGTGCAGGCACTGCGAGGAAGGGGAGAAAATACGAAGCCTATACAGGTCCTGTAAGGACCGAGCCCGTCAACCATGAAAAGACTCACCTGCAATATCTCCGGTCGTGTACAAATGGTTATGTATCGCAGTTTTGTGCTAGGTAATGCCAAAAGGCTTGGTCTTAAGGGTATTGTCCAGAATATGGAAGACGGCTCTGTAAAAGTCGTGGCTGAAGGCGATAAGGAGTCTTTGGATCATCTGCTTCAGCTCTTGAATAAAGGCCCGCGGCTTGCAAGGGTGGAATCGGTGAAGGAAACCTGGTCAGAAGCAACCGGCAAATTTTCTGAATTCAAGATAGTTTATGATGGCCGGTTCGATAAGGTTAGGAGCAAGGTTCATAATTTGCTAGATTAATATTGATTAATAGTTCCAGACAATTACATGAAAGATATAATCGGTCCCAAATGCATTGGCGTCATCATGGATGGCAATCGCCGCTGGGCCAAGAAGAATAACTTGCAGACATTGGAAGGGCACAGAAAGGGTTATGCCAAACTCAAAGACTTTCTAGCTTGGGCTAAGGAAAATAAAGTAGAAGCTGTAATTGCTTATGCGCTATCGAAGGAAAATTGGAAAAGGACCCAAGAAGAAGTCGGCTATTTGATGGACCTTTTGCGATTTGCTTTGGCCCACGAGATAAAAACCTTGACCAAAGAAGATACCAGGCTTATTTTTATTGGCGATAAGTCCGCTTTTCCGAAAGACATCCAAGAAATGATGGCCAAAGCTGAAGAAGATACAAAAAATAACAAAGGAACTATACTTGGCATAGCCGCATCGTATGGAGGCCGAGATGAAATATTACACGCGGCGGAGAAATTCTCGGGAAAGGAGAAACGAATGGAAAAAATAAATGAGGCCGAATTTAGTTCCGCCCTATGGACGAAAAATCTCCCAGACCCCGATATAGTAATAAGGACTGGCGGTCAAAAGCGTTTATCTGGCTTTTTGCCATGGCAGTCCGTCTACAGCGAACTATTCTTCACCGACACCTTATGGCCAGATTTGCCCGAGGAGGAGTTCAAAGGCATCCTCATTGAATACGCAGAAAGGCAACGAAATTTCGGCAAATAAAACTACTTAGCAATCGGCAGTGAAAATGATAATGTCGCGCCCTTGCCGGCACCTTCTGACTCCGCCCAAAGCTTGCCGTTGTGCCGGCCGATGATGCGCTTTGCCACGAATAGACCTATGCCCATACCCTCTGTGTCAGCCCTTCTTGCTGGACTACCGCGGAAGAACTTGGTGAACATGAAAGGCATCTCCTCTTTCGCTATGCCGATGCCGCTGTCTTTCACTGCGCAGGTCACGTGTTTTTTGTTCTTGTCGCCCCGTATGGTTATAGCAATATCCCCATTCGCTTCGGTATAATTTATAGCATTCTCTAATATAGTCTGGATGACGAAATTAATGCGATTCTCATCAGCGATCACAAAATAATCTGCTTGTATGTCTTTTGTTATCCGAAGACGCTTTTCGCTGATCTGATTCTGCAGTATATCCAGCTCTGATTCGACAAGGGTGGAGAAATTTTGCGGCTTGAATTGGTAAACGTAATCATTCTCGTCGCTTTCAGAGGCATTCACAAGCGTGTCGGTCAATTCGACAAGCCTGCTATTCGCTGAACGGATATAATCTACCTGAAGTCTCGAGTCCGTATCCAATTCTTTTTGCAGTAGATTATCGGTCGCCCATTTGATATGCGTAAGAGGAGTGCGGAACTTGTGCGTCGCAGTCGTAATGAATTCGTATTTCATGAGATCGCTTTCGCGCAGCTTATTCCAGACCAGCACCCCGGCAATGACCGTAAAGAGAGATATAACTATAGGAGTTATCCACCAAGGAAGCAGAGGATACCTGTCTAGGAGCCATTGATTGAAGAAGTTGAACAAGGCGATGAATGCGCCGAGCGTGGCAACAGTCACTCCGTACAAGAAAGCTTGCTTGGCGACCACCTTCACGTCGAATAGCTCGTATTTTATAGAGCCGTAGATCATCGGCACTGCCGCGAAGACCATGAATGACATGCCCAATACTGGATCGACCGGTATGTCATAAACCAGGAAGTTCGGCACGAAGCCGAAGCCGTATCCGAAGATGATGGCGCTGATATAGTAAACAGTCTGTTTGCGCACTTTGACATCCTGGGCGTTTTTGCGATATGTGGCCAGCTTGCAGACCATGAATGGAATGCAGATGCCATAAAGGAATGCTATTCGCACCCAGTTCAATATTCCTGGGACATAATAGTTCGGAAAGTAAAGCTTTGGAACTGATGGCAGCAAAAATAAATAGGGCTTCAAGATGAATAGCAGACAGAAAAGTATTGCCGATGAATAGAGCAATATTAATATAAATCGGTTCTGCTTAACTTCGTTGGTAAATGCGAGCATGGAGTGGACATTGACCACGCCGACGATGAACAAGCTCAAATTGAACATCAGTATCTCTCTCGAGAGATTTGGGTCAGCGACGTTAACTCCGGCGACGTGCGAGATGATGAAAACAGCCACGAATAGCGTCGTGAAGGCCATTGTCCTGGTTACCGCGGATTTTGTGTTGTTCAAAAACAAAAAAAGGCAGAGACCGATGGTCGCTATCGCAGAGACGATGAAGCCGACATTGTGTACTGTAAGGAGAATGCTCATAAAGCTGGCAAAATTATACCATAGTTGGGTGCCGGCAAGCTGCGCGCTTGCCTAGTTGCTTAAATCTGTGTTATCAACTAATATCGCTTTATGGATGAAATAGGAGGTTTATTCAAGTCTTTGATCGATCTCTGGACCGAAATGTTCGGCAAGCTTTTTCCTATGCTCTTGGTTGGCCTTTCATTCTTGCTCTGGGTTGTAACCGCACTCATCGTTTTGCCATGCGTTTTTGTGGCTGGCACGCTCTATCCTATGTGGGAAAAGTGGGGCGAAGAATTCTAAATTCCTATCAATAAACCGCATATACGCTATAATACCGCAATGCCTTTGGCACTCACACCTACAATATTCGTGATCTTCGGCATCACCGGTGATTTGGCAGGCAGGAAGCTTCTGCCGGCGCTTTTGTCGCTCTATTCCAAGAAGATGCTGCCGGAGAGGTTCATCATCATCGGCTTTTCCAGGAGACAATTCACGCGTGAAGATTTTCGCGATCTCATTCGTGGCCGATTGAATATTCGGCCGGGAGAATTCAAGGAAGAAGATGTAAAGCATTTTCTGGACCATATTACCTACGAGCAAGGCATGTTCAATGAGCCTTTGGCGTACAACCGATTGGCGGAAAGGATAAAATCTATCGACGAGCGCTGGGGCCAGTGCACGAACAAGCTTTTCCATCTTTCAGTGCCGCCGCACCTCTATGAGGGCATATTAAATAACTTAGCCGCTTCAAAGCTCACCGAAGCTTGCGCTGATGGAATTGGCTGGACGAGGGTGCTTATAGAAAAACCTTTTGGCAATGATATAGAGACTGCGCGGTCGCTCGACAAGCTCTTGAGCAGATTATTCAAGGAAGAGCAGATTTTCCGCATCGACCACTATCTGGCCAAAGAGTCTTTGCAGAACATTCTTGCGTTCCGAGGTGCCAATATGATGTTCGAGACGGTTTGGAACAAAGAGTGCGTCGATAAGATCCATATCAAGCTTTTCGAAAAGCTTGGCGTCGAAGATCGGGGCACTTTCTACGATAAGATCGGCGCATTAAGAGATGTTGGCCAGAATCATATCTTACAAATGCTCGCGCTCATAGCAATGGAGCGCCCAAAATCTTATACGCCGGAAGATGTTAGGAAGGAAAGGGCGGCACTTTTGGAAAGTTTGAAAGCCATTATGCCGAAAGATATCACAAAGTACGTCGTGCGCGGACAATATGACGGCTATATCAACGAAACTGGCGTCGCCGGCGATTCCCAGACCGAAACCTATTTCCGCATCGAAGCGCGGCTCAATTCTGCGCGCTGGAAAAAAATTCCATTTTTTCTTGAGGCAGGCAAAGCTATGGCGGAAGCAAAGACGGAGATCGATGTCTACTTCAAGGCAAAGAGCAAGAAGCAAAAGATGAGCTTTTTCGGTCCGGATGTGAATTATTCCGGCATCGAGGGCCAGAATGTCATGACTTTCCGCATCCAGCCCGACGAAGGCATCAAGATCCGATTCTTCGTGAAGACGCCTGGCTATGAATTCAAGACCGAGCCGAAGATCCTCAAATTCAAATATTCCGACGTGCCCTCATTCTCGGTCATGCCGAACGACTATGAGCGCCTGATCCACGACGCTTTCGTTGGCGACCAGACCTTGTTCGCTTCGACGGATGAGATCATGGCTTCATGGAAGTTCATTACGCCGATCGTGGAAAATCTCAATAAAGTCCAGCTCAAGAAGTATGAGAAGGGGTCAAGGGAGATAGAATAAAATCATGTCATTATCCATCGGCATCGTCGGTCTCCCCAACGTCGGCAAATCGACGCTTTTCAACGCGCTCACAAAAAAAAGCGTCCCTGCCGAGAACTATCCTTTTTGCACTATTGATCCTTCTGTTGGCGTCGTTGCTGTGCCCGATGATCGCCTCTGGAAGCTTTCTGAATTCTCAAAATCCGAAAAAACTGTCCCTGCAGCCGTCGAGTTCGTCGACATCGCTGGTTTGGTTAAGGGCGCATCCGAAGGCGAAGGGCTTGGCAATCAATTTCTTTCTCATATTCGCGAAACTGATGCCATTGCGCAGGTTGTTCGTATCTTCGAAGATGAAAATATCATTCACGTCGACGGCAAGATCGATCCCTTGAAGGATATCGAAGTCATAAACCTAGAATTGGTCTTGGCCGATCTACAAACTGTTACCAAGCGCCGCGGCTCGCTCGGCAAGGAAGTCAAAGCTGGCAAAAAAGAGGCAGTTATCGAGATGGGCTTGATCGAACGATTGATTTCCGCTCTGGAAGCAGGGAAGCTGGCTTCGACTGTGGTGGCAAACGAATTCGAAGCGCCTTTTTTGAAACAGTTATGTCTTATCACTTCCAAACCTTTTATTTATGTCTTGAATAAAAAAGCTGGCGC
>CAZKSQ010000025.1:0-1244 GCA_964555555.1 uncultured Candidatus Saccharibacteria bacterium
ATATTCAGAGTTATCTGATTTAGTACCCAAGGCGTTTTTGCCGCATTCTAGTTTGTGGCTAGGGATGCAGTGCCATTTTGAGATTGCGCTACAATTTCTTGTTGGGCAATCATCATGTTTTTATCCAGCCAAAGGCGAGGATCAATATCAATCCGAGCATCCCTCTCTCTAAAGAAGATTTTGTTTCGGATTTTTTTGTTACGTCTTTCTGACCATTCCTGTCTATTTTTCATATTTTCCTTTCTGTTGGACTGTCTTCTTTATCTGCACTACAAGCGTAGAGAGAAAAGTGAAGAGCTAAGCTTCTTGGCCAAATATAACACACTTGCAAATTCGTAGCAAAATATCAAACGTCTCATAACCGCAGCTTTTTCAAATCCTCGCCGCCCTCGGCCATTATCTCCCTCATCGCCTCTTCTTGGCTCTTGCCAGCTTTCATCTTCGCTTGAATGTTTGCCGCCATCGTCTGGAAAAAAGCCGGGTTCTTTTCGATCATATCGAAGATCTTATTGAGCTCTGCTTCAGGCACACCCTTGAGCTGGCGCTTTATGAGCGCTTTGGTAAAGAAATTGAGCATAAGATTATTGGTTCGTACTAGTAGATGTGAAGTATTGCAAAAGCGCCTGGATGCCAAGCAAATTGCGATCCCACTCAATGGATTCATGGGTCTTGAGCTCAACAGTAATCGCTGGAATGCCGATAGAAGCCATCCAGTCGTCAGCGGCTCCAGTCGTAGGATAGGCACTGAAGACTTTGATGGCGGGATAGCCGGATGCCTTGGAATAGGCATTCATGATATCCATTGTGACAGGCAATATTCCATTCTGGCACTGGGAAGCGAAGACGCCATCGGACTGGCTGTGCCAAAACAGCGCCATGTCCGGCTGAACGCCTTTGATGTAGTCACGAAGGGCCTGTGCTTCTGGCTCGGAGAAAGCGGCTGTGCCAGCACTGACTGTTTTGTTCTGCCAAGTGCCTTTCGGTTGCCACTTGCAGTCAAAGTTTCGGTTCAGGTCAACGTCGTCGGCATTGAAGCGCGCGTGGACCAAAACGTCCGTACTGGTCGAAACATCGTCTACAGTAAAGCGGCCTTCCTTGCCAGTTACGGAATAGACTGCGTCAGGATTGGCATCAGGGATGACCGTTATGATCTCGTTTTGAGGGATAATATTCGGATTGGCGTTCAGATAGTCCATGAATGTATAGGCTAGCAAAACGCCGTTCCATTCATAGCCGCCATGAAT
>CAZKSQ010000025.1:1254-9878 GCA_964555555.1 uncultured Candidatus Saccharibacteria bacterium
GTGCTTCATGCTCGTGCTCGCTCCGCCATTGTCGATGGCTTGCGCAGACAAATAAGTATAGGCGTCGATGGTGCGTCCTTGCACAGAATGACCTATTACTGCATGTGTTGGTGAAGGTGTGGGTGTCGTTACAGGAATCTGAATAGGAGGCACGGTCACATGCGAGCTATTGTAAGCAACCATACCTATAGCAATCACCACAATTATGATGACGACCGCCAACAGGAACTTCTTGGTGGAAATCATCTTTTAGTATTGGCTGTAATATTGAAGTACCGCTTTTATTCCTGCCAGATTTTTGGACCATTCCACATCGCTGTGATTGGTGAGGAGGACGCTGATAGCAGGTATCCCTTCCTTTGCCAGCCAGTTGGTCATGTCGCCGGTAGTTGCATAAGAGTCGAAGCTTTGGTTGGCAGTATAGCCGGAAGCATTGGCATAAGCTTTCGTAAGCGCCGCTGTGTCGGTCGAGACTCCGTTGTGGCAGCTAGACGAATATACTCCGCCAGCAGCGCTGTACCAGACAACGACGGCGCTGGGCTTGTTGGCATCAACATAATTTTTGACTGCTTGGCTTTCCGACTCGGAAAATACCGAACTGCCGCCACTGACCGGCTTGTTCTGCCAAGTTCCCTTCGCCTGCCAATCGCAGTCGAAATTCCTGTTGAGGTCCACATTGTTGCCATTGAATCTTCCCGCGATCACGGTCGCCTGGTCAGTCGAAACATCGCCAGCCGTGAAGTTGCCAGTGGTCGTACCGACGACCTTGAGCAAGCCGTCAGGATTCATGACCGGTATGACGCTGATCTTCACATTCGCTGGAATGACATTGGGGTTCGCTTGCAGATAATTCATGAGATCATTTGCTTCGAGCACAGTGTTCCATTCATAGCCGCCATGGATGCCGCCGACGAACAAAACTTCAGTCTTTCCGGAGCCGTAATGATATATGGAGATATCGTGGCCTCCAGCGGATTGGCCGAGTACCGCTACTGGACCGCTGTTAGTCGCTGTCGCTGGCGTGCTCGATGCCTGTATGCCGTTCGTGCCACTCATATCGGTCGTGGTCGCCGCCTGTTCTGTGGCAGGGGCCGGAGTTGCCGGGCTCTTGGTAAAGAAATATATGGCAAGCCCGATCAAAACTATCACTATTATTGCGATTGATGTTTTTTTCATATGGGCATTATAACACTCTTGCGGATCAAATCCAGCGTTTAGCTGCGAAATAATGACTAATCCAATTTATTGAATCGCAGACTTTTTAATATTCAAATCACCACCGCCAGCTTTCTCTCGCACAATACCTTCAGCTTCACCAGCCCACGATGTATCTTCACCGCTATGGCATTTTTGGTTTGGCCAGTGAGAAGGGATATCTCCGCGAGCGACAGGCTCTGCACAAATCGCATATGCATCACTTTTTTGTATATTTCCGGAAGCTCCATGATGCGCCCGGCAGCCGCTTTGCCATCCAGGACGTCTGTCAGGTGCTGGGAGCGCTCTTCTTTGGGCTCAAAGCCTTTTTCCAGAAGATTATCCAGCGACTCTGTTTGATTCTTTTTTTTCCTGTATTCATCGATAATCAGGTTGTTGAGGATGTGATATAAAAAAGCCTTCATCATCGCGATCTTGCCGCCATTCACCAGGTAGACCCAGGTCTTCGTGAAGGTATCCTGGACCAGATTTTCGCCTGTGGCTTTGTCATTTAGCTTGAAATAGGCATAGGAATTGAGGCTTTTGCCATAGTCATGATGGGCCATGGTCAATTCCTCGCTATTTTTTTTATTTTGCTTTTTTGAAGCCATAATATGGGTAGCCGTATCAAGCGGCATTTTATTACAAAGGTATTACAGCAAGCGCCGTAATAGGAGGAGTATTTGCTTGCGATTCAGTATAGCACATTTCAACGACATTTCACACCCGCATCTCTGTAATGGTTGGAAGCGGCCATCGGCTCCAAAGGATATGCCAAACACAACTGATACAAAAAACAATATAATAGGCTCGGATTTCTTCGAGCGCTCGTGGGCGGAAAGCTGGACATACATCAGGACTGTCGTGGATGTCGTCCACGAACCGGTGCTGATCCTGGACAAGGACCTCTGCGTCTTGGCGGCCAATGAGTCCTTCTACAAGATGTTCCAGGTCGATCCCAAAGAAACGGAAAAGAGGAACGTCTACGAGCTCGGCAATGGCCAGTGGAATATCCCAAAATTGCGCAAGCTCCTCGAAGACATCCTGCCCGAGAATTCCTTCTTCAAGGGCTTCGAGGTCACGCATGAGTTCCCTTCCATAGGCCTGAAGACCATGATATTGAACGCCCGCCAGATTCATATCAAAAAAGAATCCACGACTGACATATTGCCGGCCATAATACTTCTGGCTATCGAGGACGTAACCGACATGATGAATGTCGCCAAGAAGCTTGCTGACCATACCACCAAATTCGAGGCCGAACTCACTGGAAGGACGAAAAAATTGGAAATTCATATCCTGGAATTGCAAAAAGAGATCATGGTGCTCAAAGCGAAAATATAGCTGCGTCAACTAGCCGCGCCACCTGTTCAGATTATACTGTAAAAACCTCTCCAGGAAATCCTGTCGATTTCTCGACAGATCGGTCGCTTCGAACTAGGACGTATTCGAAGCCATAGGCGTCCATTAGCGTAGATGGACTCACAAAGAACAAACAGGTCGCGAGTGCGTCGGCAAGAAGCGCAGTCTTGGCTTTTACCCAGACAGCGAGGATTTCCTTTGGCGAATTCAGTGTCTTCGGATTGATGATATGCGTAAAATCACCCCACGTGCGCCGATTGCCGGCAGACCCGCAAATGCTGGCATTTTCGAGCAAACAGATTCCGACAACTTTATTTTTGTCTTCGGGATCCTCGAGTCCGACACGAATCGGCTTTTCCCCCTTATGAAGGATGTCGCCTCCGGCATCCACGCAATACTCCGAAACGCCATTGGCTTCGAGGACCTGCGCAACCAGATCCACCAGGTATCCTTTACCTGCCGCGCCGAAGTCCAGGAGCACAGGCTTTTTCACAGTAAGCACAAGATCCTTATATTCTAGCGTTTCATCCCATGCCGGAGGCGAACTCAATCCTTTTTTTGTGATTAAAGAATATTTTGCGTCGTAGCCAGCATCCGAGATCAGGTTGCCGATAAGCGGCGTAACAAGGCCGCCAGTACAAATGTAGAGATCGTGATAGAGCGATAGCATCGGTCCAGCATCTCTCGGCAGCAAGAAAGCGCCAGTTTCTTTCGACATTTTGGTGACCAGCGAGTCGGCGCGAAAGCGCGAATACGCTTTGTCAAAATCATCGATGCGGGCCATGATGCTCGAAAGGAGGTTCGCCTTCTCTGCTTCAGGCACATCTCGGTATGCATCGATCTTCCAAGTCGTTCCTATCGCTTCGAAGTTAAATTGCGTCATTTCGTACGAAGAAGCCTATGACTTGGCTTTTGCCTTTATCTGCGCCAGGGCGTCATTGAAGCCTATTGGCGTGAGCGATGAGCCGGAAACATTCGTTAGATTGACATCGGCGATATTTTTGCCGAGGACATATTGCTTGTAGCCAGACACAAAGCGGCTTTCATATCTTCTGGAAGTGCCATCCTGTGCTGTTGGGGTGACAGAAACAGCCGTAATCATGTCATTTGTGAGCGTAAGAGTGACTGCAACTTGATCCTCGCCCCCAGGAGACATGTATGAGCCTGTCGCGGAATAGGTGCCATTTTTATACACATACGCTGTTTGTTTCGGCACATCAACCGGAGGTATTTGGGTCACAGCGGGAACTGACACTGGTTTATTGGTTGAGATAAGAGGAGAGGGTGTCGGAGTCACTGGCTCTACTGAAGGTGATGGGGTTGCGATAGAATCCGCTACAGGAGACGGCGCCGCAGAATTACTGATTTCCTCGAATAGGGTTACAGACCCCACGACAAACACCACGATGATGCCGACGGTAATACCCAAAGTCTTATGAAATGTATCTTCTGGTTGCATGATTTATTTGATATTAAATGATTATCTACACATATCTTCGCGGCGGAATAACCTGCTGTACCGGCGGCTGGAGCGGTTCTTTCCTATCGATTTTCCTTTTTTGCTGGATACATAATATGTCCGATCCATTCATTGAGACGACAAGCGTCGCGATAGCGAGCCCAAAATCACGTACGCCTATCTCGCCATAACCGACCACATACATGATATCAAAGAGGTGAAGTGCGAGTAGAAGTGCCACCGTACGCGTCTGCCATCCGAAAACCAGCAAAAGTCCGAAGATCAGCTCGAAGGCAGCATTGAAGAATACGAGTATGTTTGCGCTTAGGTGCGTCATTGCAACGATAGAGTCCGGTACATATGCCGTCCATTGCCCATTATGCAGGAATTGCTGGATGCTGAACCACAAGATTACCGCTGACATGCCATAGCGGAGAGTGCTTGCTCCATACATTTCCAAAAACAATATCAGTTTTTTCATACAGCGTGAATTATACTACGAATAGGTTTTAATAAAAGGTGCTTTATTTTTTGCTGGCCGTCTGGGATGTTATCCGAACGGATTTAAGCCGTTAAATTGAAATTTTTTCTATACTGCATTACATGCCGCATACCATGTATCCTCTATATTCTTCGTCTTCAACCACGTATCCGCTATTATTTTTCTCAAATTCTGATGTTGAGGATATCCAAGATCATTTGCGTTCATAAGATCAGAACATTCCAAATTCAATAAAATAGTCAGTGCTTCTTTCACATCGTTATATTTATTCATTCCTAACCTTATCATCTCTCGTTCCCCGAATTTCTCCCACGTATAAAAATGCCATAATTCATGCATTGCAGTGCTATTTATATTTGTTGCATTGGTAGATACATAAAAAAATCTATGTTTTGTATTGTACGGAAATCTACCTGTTATCGTTAGATAACTGGTTATTGTATCCGAAATTTGCACCCCAAAAATCTTTTCGGCCCTCTTTTCAAAGCTAACACCCACTTTATCCCAATTTTTTTGCATGGAAATGCAAAGGATTTCCAGTTGAATTTTGTTATCTAAAATGTATTTTCTGACAAACTCCCTCACTTTTATTCTATCATTAATATCGGACGTAAAAGCTTCAAGAGCCAAATAAGTTTTGGTCTTACTGCCAGGCTGATTGATCGAACCGGCACCTTTTGAGAGCAGGCAATCTATGTCCTTATCCTCATCGTATTTAAATAATATTTTCACAGAAAGTAAATCTTATGTAATTGAAACATTATAGCAAGCACGCTTATGGAAATAAAGGCTCCCGCAGAGTTTTAAATCTACGGGAGTTTGAGTGTTCACTTACGCGATAACCTATGCAACGGTTTCGCAATTCGGCGGGGCGCAATCACAATCGCAATCATCATCAGACGATGCGACACTGCGACGTACAATGCCCTGCGGACGAGACTGGGGAACTATTCCCGTTAACGGTAACTCAAGCAGTTGTATAGCTGAATCCATATTTTTCACCTCCTTTCTTGTAGAGATAAGATTATTTCCAACCAGGAATGCACTCCTGAGGTTTGAAAGATGTCCAAAACATCATACATCCACCACCGCACATGTCGTACTTCTCACAGTCGACGCATTTGGTTGAAGGGTATGATGTGATCCGATCATACAGTTTTGTCACTAACGGACTATTCAAGTGTGACAACAATGAATTTCCATCATTGAAATCTACACTGTATTGTCCTATGGGACAATCCGTAAGACTGTTACAGACTGCGATATGGCCGTCGTGATCAAACACTATGCCGGCACGCTGTCGAAGTTGACACGAAGATGTAATTTGACCGTTAGCTATCAACGTGTCAATGAAATCCTTTGGCCAGAAGCAAAGAGGTAACTTCATCGCAAATGAAAACTTGCCGCCGGTAATCTCAACAAGTTTCGGGTAAATACTTACGATATGCCTGACCATTACTGCCGGATCCACAACATATTCCACATGAGATTTACCGCCAAAAAACGCAGGTGTACATGGACTGATATTTAAGCGCCGAGCACCACAGTCCATAGCGAATTGAGCGATATCTAGGATATGTTCAGCGCAGAGTCGATTATATACCGTACTCGCCCCCACATTGAATTGTTTAAACGCCCTGCAAAGACCCTTGACCATTGGCGCATACCGACTCGAGACTGTAGCACTCTGCAACAGTTCGGCACTGTGAGCCTTGATTGATATGCTTACAGTATCATTACTACAGCTTACATATCGTTCCCGGAATTATGCAAAGTATCTACTGACCGAAGGGTCAATGTTCGAGAAGCGGGATTTGCTGACGTGCTTAAAGAGTAAGATTATACTAAACAACAAAACAGTTTCTGTTTCCTAAAAGACTATCTTGCACTACCATCCAACGGAACACCTTTCGCACCGCGTCTGCCAAACTCTTTCACTATTCGTTCCAATCCTTCAAGATCGGTCTGTGTCGCAGTAGCTACATCTTTAAAGATTTCAGGATGCATCAAAGTAAAACCATCAATGAAAAGTTGCAGGAGAGAATCCGCAGATATAAATGCAACTTGGTGTCCAGCCTTTTTGAAGCCTTCATCCATTTTCTTTATCACGTCTGAAGTCTCCACTCCATTCGGCGAAGTAATAGATATCCCATTCTCTGGCTCAGGTAGACCGAAAGCGTGAATGATAGAATTGCGAAATTTATACACATGAACTTCAGTGAGCATTTTCATATACGGGTGCGCCTTGTATGTAGGATTTCGATCGCTCAAACAATATTCTTTCAGCCATTTTTCAAGTAATGCCCGATTACTCAAGGAAAGACTGTAATATGCATTATATAAATTGCAGAGTATCTCTAAAAAAGAGAAACCTAAAAGGAGCCTCGTTCTGACAAATCGTTGATCGTTTTGAAGTACACCCCTCGAATCAGAAAATTCTTGGACTATATCTGCAAGTGTATTATCAATTTCTTGATACAATTTTCTATATTTTTCTTGATCCATTAGCTTTTTATTATCTGTTCAGAAAGTTGGATGAATATTGGCCAAAACATTTTTGCGTCAGAATCTTCGACTTGGAAACCACTGCTAAGTTCTTTAACTGGATGGATAAAATTTCTGTAATCCCGAATTATTATTCCTACTTCTTTTGCGGGTTTTCTAATCCATCCCATTTCAAAAGCTACTTCAATAAAATCATTTAGACCCCATTCTTGTAACGGTAGTGGTTTTTTAGTTTTGTCCTTTGGAGTACATTTTAGAGAAAAAATAGGTTTTTTGTCGCTCAATTTATTAATTCTTGCTAACAACAATGATTCAAGTAAAGCACCCATCATAACTAAAGCTGAAAGTGGTGCGCTATTTTCAATACAGTTTACTGTCTCATTCCACCTTCTTATCAAGATCTTAATCATTCTGTCATCAGCAATCAACTTTGAAAAATCAGGTAACGCCGTAGCGGAAGATGTTCTCGTAGTTGAAATAGAATGCAGTAATTTAACAGCTTCTGATCGAAGCTTTATTAGGTCAGCTTTAATGGTTTTTAAAACAGCCTTATACCGCGATCGACTTGTTTGTCTATCGGAAAATTCCAAAAGTGATCGAAAATTATCATCGATCGAATTTAAAGTTTCGTTACCTGCGAGGGACTGTAAATGAGTACGATGACCTTTGAACCAAGAAAAAGCGTTGGCCTTTATTAATTCCTGTTCATCGTGAGTTCTAACTTGTACAGAGTGATCATTACTTATCGCTTTGGACAATCGATCAATCTCATGAACAGCCTGGTTTATAATTCCTGGCGTATCCATGATGATTATTTTTTAGCTATCTTTGGTTTTGACTTCTTAGTCTTCTTTCGTGAAGTGGCCTTTCGAGATGCGCCGTTATCTTCGGCACCGCTAGGCAATACCATTGCCACAAGATTTTCACCTACAGTATTTATTCTGTACTTTCCATATTCTGCCTTATCGAGATATCCAGCATTGTAGGAATTTATTAACGTTTGCGCCGGCTTGCCAAATCTGTCTCGATTTACCTTACGAGCTGCATCCTGAAGATCATCACCTCCAATTGTTTCTTTTTTATGGTTCTCCGGAGCTTCAAATTGGTAAAAATAAGCCACGACAGCACAAAACTGGTTATCGTTTTTAGGAGCTTTCTTTTCCACAAAAGATTTTATATCGCTGTTGATATAACCTCCTGCTACTTCTACTTTCTGTTCTGTTTCTCCTGGGTTGATTACTTGAGGAAGCGGTGTCTTTATTGCAGGCACTATCCCAGTTGAACTAGACATTCCAAGCTTTTCTCGAGTCCAACGTATGATTCTTTCACGTTCTTCTTCTGTGAAAGGCTCAAGAGCCTCACTCAAAGTCCGCACTGTTTCCAAATCGTCTTTTTTCTTTTCTGTCATGGGTATTTATTTAGCTAATAATTTTTAGATTAGAGATGATATTTCTGGCGCAAATATACCACATTTTCAAGCTAACTAAAAGATACTACCCCCCCCTAGGTCCTTCGATACTTTTCTAAATTGCTGCGGGACTTGGATTCGAACCAAGATAACAAGCTTCAAAGGCTCGTGTCCTACCATTAGACGATCCCGCA
>CAZKSQ010000026.1:0-9550 GCA_964555555.1 uncultured Candidatus Saccharibacteria bacterium
CAAAAGCCGGTCGCGCACGCTGGCCTTATGGATGCTCCGCGGCTTCGGATCATTCACCGAGAACGCTTCATACGGTCCGTGAGCATATGTCATATTTTTCAGGTCAACATGAAGCCTGTATATGTTTTCCGAGAGCTTGAGCTGAAATTCAGCGACATCCGTCTTGTATTTTTTCCCGGACACGAATTCACGCCATGCCTCGTGGAGATTTTTGAGAGATGTGATATTGTTGTACGCAACCCCTTTATTTTTCATATTTTAGAAAAAATGACTATTAAGCCCCCCCCCCAGACAATCGCCAGTTGTAATCTCAAAAGAAAAGGAAGCATATCAATTTTGGTTGACACTCTCACGCAATTTCCCGCGCGTTGAACGACTCGGTCTGGGACAGAAGATCGAGAGCACGTTCCTCGGCGTCCTCGAGCTCACCTTCTCCTGCATATACCTGCCGCCGGAATACAAGGTGATCATGCTCGGCCGGACCATCTCCAAGCTCGATGTCCTAAAATTTTTCTGCCAGCTCGCTTGGGAGAGCCGATTGATACCGACAGATAAATATACCGAGCTCTCGGAGAAAATAGAGGAAATAGGTCGAATGCTCGGCGGATGGCGTAAAAGCCTCCAAAGCTCGCCGACTAGACCAACCCTTAGCAAAACTCCCACCACGAAGTAGTGAGAGAAACAGTAGTTTCGGAACCACGATACGATGCCTGTTCTCGGCGTTCCACACGTTGTCGTTCGAGAAGCGGTTCGCGTTCACCTTGAGCTGGCCAGCGCCATCGAAGTTCACGTTCGCAACGAAGATAATGTGCGGCGAACCATCCGGTACACCACCCCTTGATCGCTCTCAGGGTTGAATCGCATTCGGGACCTTGAAGTCCGCCAGTTCGCCGCACCAACTGACTATTTTTTGTTTAGAGAAAGATATGTCCACTCTTTTGCAAGGCTCATTCAGCAGAATGACCTGCTGGGTTACCCAGCAAAATTCCCGAACGTATCTTTTCACAGGCGTGGCGCGGAAGCCGTGGCCGCCGCGCATTCATGCATGCGGTCCCAGTATACACCCAGTAGGCGATTCAGCAGAATCGTGTCTCGGACTCATTTCGCTAAATGAAAAATCCCTCTGCCCTGCCAAATTTCTTCGACAAGGGACAGAGGGACTAAGAGCCAAAGGCTCAATGCTAATTTGCGAGTGCCAGTTGCGGAACCACGATACGATGCCTGCGCTCGGCGTGCCACACGTAGTCGTGCGAGAAGCGGTGCGCGTCCACCCTGAGCTGGCCAGCGCCATCGAAGTACACGCCCGCAACGAAGAACTCTTCACCAACTTTGAACAGGAAGAATGTCCCGTAACCATCCGTGCGCAGCCACTTCTTGTGTTTTTGCACAAACTGGATGATTTGCGGCTGGGCGAGGCAAAGACGGTTGAGGCCATCGCTCATACCGCCGAAGATCTGGGCAAAGGTGCCGTCCTTGATCATTTCGTGGACAGTGACCTGAGTCTTCTTCGTCGCGGGACCCCGGACATTCGTGCCATAACCCTCGAAGTCACCGTCGATCCAGCCAGGAAAAGTATCCTTCGCTTCCGCGATGGTCGCCTTGCCGTCCGTTTCGTCGAGCTCCAAGGTTTCGGTACCGGAGATGAGCTTGACGATGCCGGCGATGTTCTCGGCGATCTCGGCAAACTTCTCTTTGATCAGGGCGGTGATGGCGGCGACAATTTCGTTGCCGCGTGCCCGCACGTGTTCGATGTTCTCTCGGTTGAGGACGCCGTTCTTGGCGAGCTCGCGAAGGGCGGTGCCGGTTCCCTTGCGGGTGGCATCGGTGACCAAGGTCACGCAGGTTTCGATCTGGCCGTCAGTAACTTCAGTGTCTGATGCAATCGATGGATTTTTCATCGTTGTCATCCTTTCTTTGTTGGTATCCTTAAGGGATATGGGTTTCGTTTGCTGGACTCTTCGCCACAGCATATCAAAGATCTTACTCTCGTATTATACCGCACATGCTATATATCTGTCAATAGCGAAAATTTTGGCTTAAAATATACACGAATTACCAGCCCTTAATCTCCAGCGCTTTTTCCGCTGCTTTCTGCTCTGCTTCTTGCTTTGAAGGACCACTGCCGGTTGCTATCTGCACATCGCCGAGAAATACTCCCAGAGTGAATTCTTTGTCATGGTCGGGTCCGACTTCCTTCAAGGTCTTGTAAGAAGGAGTCTTGCCGGCTTTTTCTTGCGCTTTTTCCTGGAAGCGGCTCTTGGCGTCAATCCAGGATTTGTTCTTGATGATCTCTTCTATATCCAAAGTATTCAAAAGGCTTTCGGATATGAAGTTGGCGGCGGCATTGTAGCCCTGATCTATATATATGGCGCCGATGACTGCCTCTACGGCATTTGCCAGAATTATTGAGCGAGCCCTTCCGGTATCTTTCGCTTCGCCGCGTGACAACATTATAAAATCATTGAGGCCGATATGTTCGGCAACCTTGGTGAGGCTCACTGTATTTACCAGTGCGGCTCGGAAAGCAGTGAGTTCGCCTTCGGCTTTTTGAGGATATTTCCTGAACAAATAGCTGGTGACGACCAATTCAAGGACTGCGTCACCCAAAAATTCCAGCCTTTCATTATGCTCGATGCCAGCACCCTTGTTCTCATTCAAGTAAGAGCGGTGCGTTACTGCCATGCGCAACAAAGAGGCGTCAGTGAAGGAGACGCCGATACGCTTCTCAAATGTTTCAATGGAAGATTTCATGTGTTAAGTTCAAATTTGTCATTTCTGTTCACTTAATAGCGTCACCGCCTTCGTCACTATCGGCAATATATCATTATAGAAATTGAGCTCCAAGATATCTGCGATCTTGAACCATTTGGCATCATCGAGTCCCGGCTTTTTGGCAAGAACAAGAGAATTGAACGCTGATTCCGCCAAATAATAGTGCACCTGCTTCCTGATCTTGCCGATCTGCGGGTCGTTGGCGATATATTCATTGGTGCCAAGGTCCGCGGTGACATTCACTTCCAAGCCGATCTCTTCTTTGACCTTTGCGATGGTGCCGTCCTTGGGGTCGACGCCTTCGGCTATTTTCCCTTTTGAAAGAGTCCAGTGGCCGAAAACATCATGGACGAAAGCCATATATATGTCTTTGCCTTCGTGAGAAAATACGACCGCGCCGCCAAGGTGCTGTATGGGCATCTGCTCGTAAGGCACTTCGGCTTTTTTCTTCCGCGTAACGGTGGCATCTTTGCCGGGCTCGCCCAATTCTTTGTAGACGGCGCCTAAAACGCCATTCACGAACCTTCCGCTAGTCTCGCCGCCGAAAGTCTTCGCCAATTCGATAGCTTCATTGATGGCTACCTTGGCTGGCACTTCATTCCTGTCAGAAAAAAGGAGCTCGAAAAGCCCCAATCGCAAGACATTCCTGTCAACCGGCGATATCTTGTCTATCGGCCAGTCCGGAGCAGCTTTTTCAATGATGTTATCAAGTTCGACTCTCTTGGCCATAATGCCGCGCATCAGATTTTCCACGAAGGAGGAATCTGTGACGCCTGGAGCGAATTCTTTGACATCGCGGCTAACAATACCGGCTACCTCGGCGTCTTTTTGGCCGCGAAAATCCCATTCGAATAAGGATTGGAGGACTATTGAACGTGAGAGATGGCGATTGGCCATATTAGTTTGAAAGAACGGTTTGTGTCATTGGTAATTTCTAAGGTCTAATGTCTAATTCCTAATAAATGTCTAAATCCAAATATCTAATATATTATTAGAGATGAAATTAGGACTTTGAAATTTATTAGGAATTAGAAATTAGGACTTAGGAATTTTGGAACTTACACTTTCTTGGTTTCGCTAACCTTCTTCGCCTTTGCTGCTGCCTTTGCCGCCAAATCGATGACCTTGCGGCCATTATACCACCCGCAATTCATGCAGATAGTGTGGCTCTTGTGCAGAACCCCGCAATTTTGGCACTTCGAAAGGCGAGCCTTGCCCAAAGCATGATGTGAGCGCCTATTATCGCGGTGAGCCCGCGTTGCCCGCATTCGATTTACCATTGAGCGAAGTATTACATATTTACAGTAAATTGACAACTCCAGTTTTCCGGCCGCGGCCAGAAAACGGCGGTTAGTTATGCACAGCTTATTCACAGCCATTTCCTGTATAATGTCAGCAAAATCATGCAACCTCCAAATCCGTATCATGAAGATCGGCCATGGGGAGGGTTTGTTGAGTTTACAAAGAACCAACCCTCGACCGTGAAGATGATAAATGTGAAGCCTCACGAAGCTTTGAGCCTTCAAAAACACGCGGACAGAGATGAATTTTGGTACATATTGTCTGGCGAAGGATTCATCACCAAGGGTACGGAAAGAATTCCTGCAAAAACCGGAGAAACTCATTGGGTTCCTAGAGGGACACCGCATCGCATGGAGGGCGGCGAGGAAGCACTTTTTGTTTTGGAGATTGCATTCGGAAAGTTCGACGAGAACGATATAGTCAGGATTGAAGATAAATACGGCAGAGTAAAATAAATGGATATAGTAACCAGCACATTAATCGTTTCATTGCTCTCATTCATATTCGCGCTTTGCGCGCTGCTTTATATACGCTGGATCACCAAGAATCCAGTCGGCGTGACGCGCCAATCCGGCGATGTAAAAAGACATTTCAAGAATCCGATAATGTCGCCTCAACAATGGAATGACTGGGAGACAGTCGGCACCTTCAATCCTGCAGCCCTGCAAGATGATACTGGCCGCGTACACCTCGTCTACCGCGCCATAGGCGGAGACGGCGTATCGCGCTTCGGCTACGCCTCCAGCAAAGATGGCCTGCATATAGACGAGCGGCTCTCTTACCCCATATTCGCCATGCAAAAGCCGCGAGAGAATATTCCAGAACACCTGCAGAAATTCGACATGAAGATTTTCCCTTCTGGCGGCAGCTGGGGCGGCGCCGAGGATCCGAGGCTTGTAAAAATTGACAATAAGATATACATGACCTTCAACGCCTTCGATGGCTGGGATTTTATCCGCATCGCGCTCACTTCCATAAATGCCGATGACTTTTACAATAAGCGCTGGAAGTGGTCGCGGCCGGTCTTCATCTCGCCAAAGAGCCAGATCAATAAGAACTGGTTGCTATTCCCCGAAAAGATAAACGGCAAGTTCGCCATTTTGCATACTATCGTTCCAAAGATAATGATCGAGTACGTAGATACTCTGGGAGCCATGACGCGCGAGATATCCAGCCCGCGAAAAGGCGGTCCACAGCCTGGCCGAAAGGATTATTGGGACAATATGGTGCGCGGCGGCGGTCCTCCGCCTATCAAGACTGCTGGCGGCTGGCTGGTCCTCTATCATGCTATGGACAAGCGCGAACCGAATATCGGCTACAAACTCGGTGCTCTTCTGCTAGACCTGAATGATCCGACCAAGGTTATCGCTCGCTCACCCTCGCCGATCCTGACACCCAAAGAATGGTACGAGAACGACTGGAAGCCAGGAGTCGTCTATGCCTGCGGCGCAACAGTGAAGGATGACATGCTGTACGTTTATTATGGCGGCGGCGACAAGCATGTGTGCGTAGCACATACGCCGATGAACCAACTGCTGGAGTGGCTCTTAAAGTATGGAAAGCAGTGATTGATAATGCCAAATTTCAAATTTCCAATGCCAAATCAAATCCAAAATCAAAATGTCAAAAGTTTAATCATTTGAATTTTGACATTGATTTGGCATTGGAAATTTGGAATTTGGCATTAATCATAGATTCCCGCTTTCGCGGGAATGACACAAAAAATGTTCACATTAACCCGTTCCGAACACAACCCAATACTGTCACCAACTAAGGATCATCCCTGGGAAGCCGCAGCGGCATTTAACGGCTGCCCAGTAATGAAAGGAAAAGACATGCACCTCGTCTACCGCGCCATGTCGGAACCGCAGCTCTTGAAAGAGCCGCATATCCGCATGTCTGTCATAGCTTGCGCAAAGGAAATGAAAGAGAAGAGGCACTTCGAGGACCGCAAAGTCTTGGTCAAGCCAGATATGCCCTTTGACGCATTCGGTTGCGAGGATCCGCGCGTAACGAAGCTGGATGGAAAATATTATATTTTTTACACGGGCCTTGGCGGATATCCTTTCAACGAATCGAACATCCGAACCGCTGTAGCGATCAGCAAAGACTTGGAAACTGTCACAGAAAAGCACCAGATCGCCCCCTTCAACAGCAAAGGCATCGCCATATTCCCGGAAAAGATCAATGGAAAGATAGGAATGCTCATCACGGTAAATCCCGACCATCCGCCAGATGACATCTGCTACGCGGAATTCGAAAAAGAGGAGGACATGTGGTCGCCTGACTATTGGCATGAATGGATGAAGAACCTCGATGCGCACAAGATCCACATCCGCCGATTGCGCGACGATCACCTGGAATTGGGCGCGGCGCCCGTGAAGACCGACCAGGGCTGGCTGGTGGTATATTCCCATATCCAAAGATATGGCAGTGACCATGTAGTATTCGGCATTGAGGTTGTTTTGCTCGATCTAAAAAATCCCAGGAATGTGATTGGAAGGACAAAGGGGCCCTTCATGGTGCCTGACGCGTATTATGAGCTCATCGGCCAAGTGCCAAACGTGGTTTTCCCTTCCGGGGCGATGATACGCGAAGACAAGTTGGAAATATATTATGGGGCAACTGACACATATTGCGCAGTAGCCACGATCCCTCTTGAAAACTTGCTGAACAGCATAACCGACAAAGAAAAGAAGTTCATCAACCGATTCCCCGGAAATCCGATCATCGCCCCCCGGCCAGGATTCTCCTGGGAGGCAGGGGGTACTTTAAATCCGGCAGCTATCGAAGCAGACAGCAACATTCATATCTTTTATAGATCTGTATCCGACGGCAATGTTTCTACCTTGGGCTATGCCAGATCCATAGACGGCCTCTCTATCGACGAAAGGAGCGATAAGCCGGCATATTTCCCGCGGACAGATTTTGAAAGCCGAGGTTGTGAAGACCCGCGCATCGTCGAGATCGACAAGAGGATGTATATGTCTTATACGGCTTACGACGGTATTACGCCCCGCGTGGCAGTGACTTCCATTGCCAAGAAGGACTTCATTGCCAAAAAGTGGAGCGCTTGGACTATGCCGCAAGTTATCACTCCGATGGCGATACCCAATAAAGATTCGAGTATTTTACCAGAGACTGTGAACGGCAAGTACATGATATTTCACCGAGTACACGAAAGCGTCTGTGTGGACTTTCTGAATTCTCTGGATTTTTCCAAAGATAAAGTAACCGAATGCATCGAGATTTTGAGCCCGCGCCGCGGCATGTGGGACGGCGGCAAAGTCGGCCTATCCGCGCCGCCGATCAAGACCAAGCAAGGCTGGCTATTGCTCTACCACGGCGTCTCCTGGAGCACGACATATCGCGTTGGCGCAGTTTTGCTTGACCTCAAGGACCCCACAATAGTGAAAGCCCGCACAGCTGTTCCCTTATTCGAACCACACGCCGAATATGAGCACAAGGGCATCGTACCGAACGTGGTCTTCCCTTGCGGATTGGTAGTGCGCGGCCAAACGGCATTCATCTATTACGGCGCAGCGGACAGCGTCATCGGAGTGGCGACGATGAAGATGAGCGCATTGTTGAAGATGTTGGAAACATAAATTGCAAATTAAAAATGCAAAAATCAAAATGCAAAACTATGACCTTATAATCTTCGATCTTGACGGCACTATCGCACCCAGCAAGTCGCCCATGGACGCGGAAATGTCGCAGCTTCTGTTCGAGCTTTTGAAGAAAAAGAAAGTGGCAATAATCTCCGGTGGAGCATATTCGCAGTTCGAGACTCAATTCTTGCGATCATTGCCGACGACTTCAGAAGGGCTTGACAACCTATTCCTGCTTCCTACTTCTGGCACACAACTTTATATTTGGCGAGGAAGCTGGATACAGCAATATTCCGAGATGCTTTCTATTCCAGAGAAAGAAAGAGTGATGACGACTTTAGCGGCAGTCTTGAAGATGGCCGGGCATATAGAACCGAATCAAATCTATGGCCACCAGACTGAAGACCGCGGCTCGCAGATCACTTTTTCTGCACTAGGACAAAACGCGCCTCTCGCCTTGAAATCCGCCTGGGATCCAGATAGGAAGAAGCGCGAGAAGATCATTTCTATCCTCCAGCCGAAGCTTGAGAAGTTCGACGTTCGTATGGGCGGCACAACTTCCATAGACATCACCCGCCGCGGCGTAAATAAGGGCTACGGCATCAGGAAGCTGGAAGACCACCTGGGAATCCCCACGGAAAAGATCCTATTCGTGGGCGACGCGCTCTTCCAAGGCGGCAATGACTATCCAGCAAGAGCGTCAGGCGTGGATTGCAAGCAGGTGAGCGGACCGGAGGAGGTGAAAGAGATGATAAAAGAGTGGCTCCGATAAAATCGCTATTTGAACAAAAGTCCGCTATAAGCTCGCCAAAACCTTCTTTTGGTACTCATCTATGAGCAATTTTGTGTCGCTTTCACGCGCGCCGATCTTGGAACCGAGCACAATAAAGGCCACAGGTTCGCCATTCATGTTCAAAATAGTAAGCATAGTCTCGCCAGCTTCGGGCGTCCTGCCGGTCTTGCCGCCGATGAAGCGTGCGTCATTCACGAAAGGATGAGTGCTTTCGAAGGTATGCTGGCCATGCTCGCTAGTCGATGCTATCTCCATGCGCGCATTCCTGGTGATTGCGAGGATATCGGGATGATAGCTATATAGATATTTCGCCAAAGCAAATACGTTATAAGCTGAAGACACATTCCTAGGATCGAGGCCGGAAGGGTCGGCAAAGTAGGTTTGCGGCATGCCTATCTCCCAAGCGTAGCCCGACATGAGATCTAGGAATTTTTGCCTATTTACGCTGTCAGCTATGGCTTCGGCGGCTACATTGGAAGAAGCAACAAGCATAGGATACAGCAGCTCATTCAGCGAGAATTTCTCGCCGGCCACTAGGTCGCTGCCGTCTGGTGGCAAGGCAGCGTCTTGTTTCGATATCTCTATCGTAGATGTCGCAGATAACGAGAACATGGCCGCGGCCGTAGTGATAAGCTTGGACATGGAGGCTTCCGGCAGAGGCACATCGGGATGCGATGTGATATATATCTTGCCAGTCTTCACATTGCCGACCAGATAGGCATAAGCCGTTATAGGAGACTTGTTGCTTGCAGCTGGCTCGGATTTTACACTGCCTGCTGTAGCACCATCCTTCGAAATCGAGCCGATGACTGAATTTTCGATGCTGGTAAGAGCATTACTGTCAGACGATTGAGGCGTATTTGAGGCATTAGCGCTGGAAAGAGCGCGGGGCTCGAGAAAAGACGGATCTGTTTCGGGAATAGCGTTCTCTCTGGGCGCTGCGATCGCCACATCAGCGACATTCGCCTGCGGGTTAATAATCACGCGCAAGGCAATGGCGGCGCAGACGAGCGCCGCCGAAGCACTGCCCAAGATGATGAGATAGCTTCGCGATGAAGTCACAAGAGCTATT
>CAZKSQ010000027.1:0-8869 GCA_964555555.1 uncultured Candidatus Saccharibacteria bacterium
ATCTTTCTATTATCTGTTCACTATATTGCCATCCTTTATATTGATTATTCTTTCCGTAATCAGCGATGAATAGTATGATTTTCTTATCTTGGGACAGGTCTAAATCTTTTCGAGACTGCGCCTTGTCTGATTTCCTGTATGCTTTTGTATCGATGCCGTTATGAATGATTGTTATCGGCTTGTCTTTTAATATGCTGTTCTCGAGCTTTGTCTTGAGCCACATTGACGGGGCTATGATAGATACTGGAGTCTTTGCATAAATATTCTTTTTTCTATGACATAAATATCTAGAATTATCCCACAATATTCCTGGATAAGAATCAATATTTTCACAGCCGTAGAATCCATTTTTTGACTCGAGTGAGGTATGGGCACAGTGCGGCGTAATAGCCCACATGTCTTGGAGCGTCCAAATGAGAGGTTTTTTATCCGCGATTTTCTTCAATGTGGAAAGATTAAAATAATAGCCATGGAGATTGTGACAGTGCACGACATCTGCTTCCTGAAATTGCTTTGTTTTTAATACAGCGTCAGATTTATAAAAATTTATATCCGTGGCGCCATAATGCGCCAATCTTAACTCGTATTTTGTGTTGCGCGGAAGCTCGAATACTTCCGGGTCTTGGCTGAATTTATCCTTTACAAACATAGAAGTTTGGTGGCCCATCTGTCGCAATCCTTCTTTTAGTGCCCAAGCGGTCTTTGCCGCTCCGCCCCTGCTTTCGAGGGTATTTATTATTAAAACTTTCATATTTTATGATTTAGCGAGTTTGTCGATCGTCCATTCCAGAGCGGGTCTTAATAGTCCAGGCTGATATTCTGTTCCTGACCATCTGATTCTCGTCTTTATGCTAAATGCTAAGACATCTTCTTCGAAGACAATCATAGTCTGATTGGGTATATGCGCAAACATAGTGACAAAGTAAGTACTGGCGTTCAATAAATTGGCTGGAATAACGCACGTATCAGAATATTTTCCAACATCTCTCGTCTTTTGATTTTCTTCCGGCAAATGCATGTCAGCTGATTCGAAGATTATTTGCATTCCATGTTTTATGCGCAACGCTATCTGCAAGTTTTTTATTGGTCTCAAGATTTCATATGCAATTTTTATGTTCAAGGGTTCCTCAGCAAAAACATTTTCGTTATCCTTATCCTTATTGAACAGCACGATGGAATCGAATCTGATACACTCATTGCCTGGGTGTTTTTCTGACCACTCTTTTTTATAGATGACCTCATTTTTTGTCTGGCTCAGATAAAAACTAATAGTATCTTCCGTCGGGCCGACATAGCTCAGCTTGCCGTTTGCGAGCAAGATTGTTTTGTCACATAAACTCTGAATCGTACTCATGCTATGGCTGACAAAAAGTATTGTCCTTCCTGCAGTTTTCGATATTTCCTCCATCTTTCCAAGACACCTATTCTGAAATTCTGCGTCACCAACCGCCAGCACCTCGTCTACGATCAATATATCCGGTTCGAGATGTGCCGCGACGGCAAATGCCAATCTCACATACATGCCGCTAGAATAATGTTTTACTGGCGTATCGAGAAATTGCTTTACGCCAGCGAAATCTACTATCTGATCGAATTTCCTCGCAACTTCTTTGCGGGACATGCCCAAAATCACCCCATTCAGGAATATGTTTTCTCGGCCTGTAAGTTCAGGATGGAAACCAGTGCCGACCTCAAGAAGGGAAGAAACTCTGCCGTGCAATGCAACTCTTCCTTCAGTCGGTTTGGTTATTCCTGAAAGTATTTTCAAAAGCGTAGATTTGCCGGCGCCGTTTTTTCCTATAATGCCGACTATCTCGCCCTGATTTATCGAAAGGTCCAGATTTTTTAGCGCCCAAAAGGTCTCTAATTCCTTTATTTTCCTAAAAGGATGTGCGGCAAAATCCATGATCGTGTCGCGCAAGGTGTCGTATCTAGCCTTTTCGTGTGTCAGGGCATATTTTTTTCCAAGATTGCTTATTTCTATTACAGGTTTCATTGATTTTATATGATATCAGAGAATTTACCTTCGGAAATATTGAAATAATAAATAGAAATCATGAATAAGAGCAGTGTCAATGAACATGATATGAGCAAGGATTGCGGTACAAGTGGCGTTCCAAAAAGCGCATAGCGTAATGCGTCAATTATCCCTGTAAGGGGATTCAAGTCCATAAGGAGCCCGAAGTTGCCGAAATTGGCGCTAGTATAGATTATAGGGCTCACAAACAGACCGAGTTGGATGAAATAAGGCAGAACATACTGAATATCTCTGAACTTGACATTTATTGCGGAAATAATGATCCCCACGCTCGCGGATACAATAATCAACGAAATTAACAAAGGAATAAAATACAGATAAGACAGTAATGGCGGCGAAATATGAAAATAAATCATCAATCCAATGAGGATTATCGAAGAAAATGCCAGATCTATGAGTTGGGTAGCGACCTTTGATAGAGGAATGAGTATTCTGGGAAAGAATATTTTGGTGATTATCTGGCTCGAAGCAACCAATGAGATACTCGACTCTGTAACGGAATTGGCGAAGAATTGCCAGATTAGGAGACCTGAATATACGAACAGCGGATATGGCACTCCAGTTGAGCTGATTTCCTTGAAGCGGCCGAAAATAAAGGCAAAAGCTATCATAGCCAATATTGGCTGAAGGATCGCCCAAGCAATTCCGATGGCAGTCTGCTTGTATTTGACCTTATAATCTCTCCATGCAAGCATGAACAAAAGCTCTCTATATAGCCAGATTTCTTTTGGAACAGAAAGTATATTCCTTCTGTTTATGGATTCGATTATCCTGAATCTTTCGCTGGATCTTTCCATTATATTGAGGTCATTGTACATGATATAATTTTCTATGCATCCATGAATGAATTATCGGTTATCATAATCACACGCAATCGTCTAAAAAAACTGATGCGATGCCTTGATTCAATAGATAAGTGCATTCCAGGTTCAGAGATAATCGTCGTTGATAACGGGTCAACAGACGGCACTGGAGATTTTCTGAAAGACAATCATTCGTTGGTTACGATTCGATTGCTGGCCAATAGAGGCGTAACAGTGTCGAGGAATATGGCAATCAGATCATCTAGTCGCAAATTTGTCATGTTTATCGATGACGATGCCTGGCTCGAAAAATTCGATTTCTCAAGGATAAGAGATCTCTTTTCAAAAAATATGACAGTTGGGATCATTGCTCCAAAGCTGCTTTATCCTAATGGAGATTTACAAGAGTCGATCAGATCTTTTCCGACGGTGTTGTCGCTTTTGTGGAGAGGCACAGCATTGAGTCGTTTTTTTCCAAATGCCCGCTGGTACAAGAGTTATATCAAAAACGACTCGAACAAGATTCATGAGGTGGACTGGTCTATATTTGCTTGCCAGATTGTCAGAAGAGAACTTTTTGATATAGCAGGCCTCTTGGACGAGCGTTATTTCTATGGCTATGAAGATGCAGAATTTTGTCGCAGGGCTAAAACAAAAGGCTATCAAACTTATTTCTGGCCAGATGCTATTATTTATCACGATTATACTAGATCTAGCGCCAGGGGTACCAATATTGCAACCCTGCATCATCTCGCAAGCATCGGCCGGTTCTTCGTGAATAGATAAAAGTTTATATCAATGTGGATAAGTTCCCAATCATGTTTTTTTGGCATGTTACAATTGAACGATGGAAAATAAGTCTCCTGCGGGAGGTTTTACTCTGGTAGAACTTCTAGTCGTTATCGCGATCATCGGCATTCTATCTTCCGTTGTTTTGGTCAGCCTGAATTCGGCTAGGAATAAGGCAAAAAATGTCCGCGTTCTCTCTAGTGTTAGGCAGTTGAGGTCGACCTTCGAAAGTGATTATTTGAATAACGCTTATGCTGATCTTCAGGTTCTGGGAGATGGCACTCAAGTCAGCAATGTCAATCCATCGGGACCAAGCTTTTCTAATATTGTCCAATTGATCAACGATGCCGGCAAGCAGAATCAGAACGGTAATGTTGCCACTCTCGGCGGCAATAACATAGACCTTTTTACAGACGGAACATCTATACAAGTCGGTCCTACGCCTCCGGGTTCCATTGTTGGCGCTGTAGATACTGGTGTTGCCATATTTACCACCAATCCGGCTGGTTTGGTCGGAGATTATGCCGTATATGCCACTACGACTGCTGGCTACGTCTGCATCGATTCTTTGGGTAATGTGATAACTGCCGGCAAAGGTATTTTGACTGGCTCCATAACCTCTGTGCCCATCGCGAACGGCAAAGTCGTTTGCGAATAGACTTTCATTATTACAAGCCCATGTTACAATAAAGCAATGAAAAACATCTTCAAATCCAATCGCGCTTTTACTCTCGTCGAGCTTTTGGTGGTCATCGCCATCATTGCTATTCTTACCGGCATCATCGTTACCAACCTGGTCTCTTCGCGCTCGAAGGCCCGAGACGGAAAGCGCATTTCGGATTTGGGGCAGATACAGCTGGCAATAAATCTTTATTATGACAGGTGCAGGGCGTATCCCAGCTCTACGGGCCAAGGAGGCATACTTACGGGCGCGGTGGACATCAGCTCGAATTGCGGAGCCGGAAAGCTGACGGATTATATATCGCAGATACCTGTGCCGCCCGGCAACGCACCGCTCAATCAAACCCAATATGATTATACCACCGACGCTAACAAGGACAATTACGTATTGCATACGGTATTGGAAAATCAAAACGAAGTCACTGCCGATAGTCTTCAGGGACCGAATGGAAGCGGACCTCTCGGTACAATCTGCTTTGATCCTAACTCTACTTCTCCCTCTCCGGACTACTGCATAGGTCCAAAATAATGGATCAAACCTCGCTCATACTCTCTTTCATATTCGGCACTGTCGTGGGCAGTTTCTTGAATGTGGTCTCTATCCGCTGGAATACGGGAAAGGGCGTGAATGGCCGATCCAAGTGCATGACTTGCGACAGGGAACTCCATTGGTTCGAGCTGATCCCCTTGGTCAGCTTCATGGTCCAAAACGGCGCTTGCAGGAAATGCGAGAGCAAGATTTCGTGGCAGTATCCGCTGGTAGAATTTCTTGCCGGTGCAATATTTGTAATGATATTCATGGCTTTTCCGCCGCTTACCTATACCATGGCGCTCGTAACGTTCATCCAGGTTTTGGCGGCATGCTTTCTCGTAGTCATCGTGGTTTATGATATTAAGCACAAAATAATCCCGGATTCTTTGGCTTTCTCCTTTGATGCACTGGCGCTGGCTAGCTTATTTGTCGGCGGAATGTCCTGGTGGCATATGCCGAGCCTCGAAGCTCTAGCGGCCGGTCCGCTCCTAGCTTTGCCATTCGCACTTTTATGGCTGGTATCGCGCGGCACCTGGATGGGGCTGGGCGATGCCAAGATAGTCATCGGCATCGGTTGGTTCTTGGGGATCAACGCCGGCATAAATGCCATCATCTTGGCTTTTTGGATCGGAGCCTTCGTGAGCATCATTTGGCTCTTTTACACTTACAAGCGCTTCAAGGCAAAGACAGAGATACCTTTTGGGCCATATTTGATCCTGGGAATGTATTTGGTGATGATATTCGGGGTGCAAGTAATAGATATAGGGCTAGTCAGACAGCTATTGGGTGTTATATAATTACGCCATGTTGCGCTCCCACAAAGGAACAGGGTTCACTCTAGTTGAGCTGCTTGTCTCAATCTCGATATTCATATTCATGACGGCGCTCCTGGTGGCCAACTATGGCTCATTCAATAACAGCGTATTGCTGACCAATCTAGCCTATGATATAGCTCTTTCCATACGAACAGCACAGACATATGGATTGAGCGTCCAGGGACAGAACAACAATTTCCAAAACCCTTATGGCGTTGCATTCTGCGCCATATCGATATGTTCCGATTCTACTGTAAGCTTTACGAATAAGCAGGTAATCCTTTTCTCGGACTCTAGCGCTAGCAAGGGTGCCTACAATACTGGAGACGCTTTGGTGCCGCCGAATTATGCGATCAAGAACGGAGCATTCATCGGCGACATTTGCCTGTATGGAAATGCTTGGCAGTGCGGCCAGAGCCGCGTCGACATAACCTTCCTTCGTCCCAATCCCGACGCGCTGATATGCTTGCAGGGAAGCGGCGGCGCGCCATTCAACTGTTCTGGAAGCCTTCAAGCGCTTTCGGTTGTCAAGATTATAGTCCAAGCGCCTGATGGGAACCAGCGAAGCATAATCGTGCGGAAAACGGGCGAGATATCGGTCGTTAACGGCGGAGCTAACGCAAACTAGCATGATGAAATATTCTAAAGCTTTTACTTTGGTCGAGATGATAATATCTTTGGGCATTTTTGCAATCGTAGCGGTCATAGCGTTGGGCGCGCTGGTCAGGATCATCACTGCGAACCAGAAAGCGCAGACGCTTTCGGCGGCGATGACGAACTTGAACTTCGCCTTGGAGTCGATGTCTAGAGAGATACGCGTCGGCACTCAATATTATTGCGATACGGATCCGGCTTCTTCCATCAATGTGCCGATAGACGGAACCAATGGCGGCATAGCGAGCATAAGGGGCTGCACGATATCGGATACGAACAACATCAGGGCGACGACGAATTGGTCTGATGCGTCCGTCATCGCCTTCGACTCGTCTCAGCGCAACCGTTCGAATACCTGCAATCTGGCTTATGCCTATGCTTTTGTCAATGTGAGTTCTGATACGCAAAATCCGGATATTCGCCTGCGAAAGTATGAACAGCCGAGAACACGCATTTGTCTGGATGCCATTCCCCAGCCTGTGGCCAATGGCGGCAGCGATAGCAACTATATCGACCTTTTATCGGAAAATTCCAACGTAAAAGTAGTGGATTATCGCTTGGGAGTAGATACGACTTCTGCATACCCGGTAGTCTATATCCGCCTGACGGGCTATGCCGGCACGTCTGAAAAAGAGAAGACATATTTTGACGTGGAGACGACGATTTCGAGCAGGGTACCCCAGAGTTAAGCTGAAATATATGAACTTCACTAATAACGAATTCAAAAGAATAGGACGAAAGACAAATGCGCCGAGCAAGGCATTTACCTTGATCGAAACTTTGATGGCGGTCGCGGTATTGATGATCGCAATCGCCGGGCCATTGGTGGTGGCTAATAATGGCCTAGTCGCGGCGCTATATGCCAAGGATCAGTCCATCGCCACTTCGCTCGCCCAAGAAGGCATGGAGATGGTCAGGAATGTGAAGGACGTGGCGATCTATAATGACCATACCGGCCAAGGGTTTTATGAGTTGTTCTATGACAGCACCAGGGTTAATGGGCCATATCCCGTTTCCAGTAACACGCTTTATGATTGTCAGAGTAGCCTGGAAGACAGTAGTCACATGCCTTGTGGCGTAGATTTTGTATATGATAGCGCTAATGACAATTATCATGTTACGCCGTATCTTTGCAATTCTGACTTTGATTCATCAGGACAATTTTATTGCACACTGGAGATGAACCCCAATGCGGACATTGCCTATGGCCGCTGGAGCCCCGCATCGATTAGCGGCAAATCGACATTCAAGCGTTCCTTCAAATGGAAGACTATCGGTATCAATAACAATGAAGTTCTGGTGACAGTGACCGTGGATTGGATGGAATCTACGGTAAAGAGTTCAGTTTCGATATCAGAAGAAATGGTTGCTACAGTACTATGATGATGCATAAAATAAATAAACAAAAAGGATATACTCTGCTCTTCGCTGTTTTGACCGCAGTTCTGGTCTTGGGCGTGGCGATCTTCATCCTGGGCGTGGCGCGCAAAGAATACTCGCTTTCATCGACGACAAAGAATTCCCTGATATCGATATACAATGCTGACAGTGCCGTGGAGTGCGCAGTCCAGTCTGACATTGCGGACCAAGCTGCTCCGGGACCAATATCGATAAACTGCGACGGTTTGAGCGCCAATGATTCCTATGCCGTCGTTGCCGATCAAAGCACAGTTCCAGGATATAGCGTTAATACCGGAACGAATGCGATTTTCGGTGGAGGACAAATATACACAGCTCCAGCTGGTTCGAATGACATGTACATAAACTTGCCATTGCCTTCGCCAGATGTCGGTGCATGCGCGATGTTGAGGGTTTGGAAAGGGACGGGTGTCAATGGCAACCAAGTCATGGTCATCAATGCTCGCGGCTACAATATCTGCGACACTACTCTTCATGGCCCAGCAATAAGTCCGAATACCGTGGAGCGCGCCATGCAATTTACAGTGCAATAGTAAGACCGTATACTGTTGGCATGAAAGCAAGCGCGCCAAAAGACGCAATTGAGCGGTTAAACAGGCTTAAACAGGCGATAGAACACCGTCGCTACAACTATCATGTGCTCGACAAGCAGGAGATCTCGGAGGAAGCACTGGATTCGCTGAAGCACGAACTCACGGAAATAGAGGCGAAATATCCGGAATTGGTAACGCCGGACTCTCCTTCGCAAAGAGTCGGCGGCAAGCCGCTGCCAGAATTTCGCAAAGTGCGTCATATCGTGCCGCAATGGTCTTTCAACGATGCCTTTTCTCCCGAGGAAATAAGGGAATTTGACGAGCGCGTCAAAAGATTTTTGGTCCAAGCGGGCGTTTCAGATCCAAAGCCGACTTATACCTGCGAACATAAGATTGATGGCTTGAAGGTCGTCTTGAATTACGAAAATGGCGTTTTGAAACAAGCTGCGACTCGCGGCGATGGCACAACCGGCGAAGATGTGACCGAGAATGTTAAGACTATCGAGTCGATCCCTCTTAAATTAGGTTTGGACAGCACTCCCTCCTCGGTGCGACGAAGTCCTCCGCTCGGCAAGCTCGCGGACGACTTGTCGCCGCCTGCGACG
>CAZKSQ010000028.1:0-8289 GCA_964555555.1 uncultured Candidatus Saccharibacteria bacterium
TGGGTATTTTACACCTTTTCCATGGCTCTACAGAGCCGTTTATAGGCGATTAAGCACTTGACTTTTGGGACAGGATTTGCTATACTGGTGAGGTAATCAGCTAGTAGGCGACATGCTTACAAAGCTGATTTTTAATTTATGATTGAACTTACAACTGGTGTAGTCTTCCTCTGGTCATCGCTATACGGTGCAGGACAGGCTAATGCGAATCTCGCGAGCGCCGCGACTGCAGTAGATATGAATCAGAATGTAGCATCGAGTACTAGCTCTATCACAACCGAAGCAGATATAGACGGCGCAGCAACGACCAGCGTAGAAGCTTATGTCCGCAAGGAATTCGCCGATACGCCGATACTCATCGAGGTCGCAAGGTGCGAATCGCGTTTCCATCAGTTCACCGATATCGGCACAGTCGTACGCGGCATCGTGAACCATGGCGACGTTGGGGTAATGCAGATCAACGAGCATTATCACGCAGACGAGGCACAGGCTATGGGCATCAACATCTACACAACGGAGGGCAACATCCAGTTCGGCAAGTATCTCTATTCGAAATACGGCACGGACCCCTGGAACTCTTCGTCCGCATGTTGGTCACAACAGCTTGCTAGGAAATAATCATTATTAGAAATCTAAAACTGACAAAGAGGCTCCTCGTAACAGGGGAGTCTTTTTGTTTGGAGGTAAAATAGAAATTAGTTCCGCATTATTAGAAATCGCGGTTTTAATAAATACCCTATGTCGCACAATATACATTATGTGCAATCAAGCCGTTTATGCTTTGGCTTATAGCTTGGCTTCTTTTGGAATCACATAAGGCAGAGCCTTCACGATGACATTGTTCCAGATGTATTCGGCAATTGACTTTAGATAGTTGTTCCAAAGGTTGGTCGCTACCTGCCCGGCATAGCTAAGATTGTCCTGGACGGTTGGCGACGACATGGTGTCGCGAAGATTGAACCCAAAATAGCCGAGAACGATGAGCGCGACTACGATGACCAATATGGTCTTGATGAGTCCCCTATTCCCTGCGCTTTTTTTTGAGATCTGGCGGGGAAGCCTGCTCTGATTTATTTTGTTCATGGCAATTGATGTGATGGTTTTATATTAAGATAGCTGCAGCTTGATTGTATTACAGATATGACAATGGATTCAAATAGGCATTGAAGCTCGCGACGGGTATTATAGCGCCTTTGCAGTTGATGCTGTCAGCGAAATCCTTGATTTGGACACCTTGGGTGGCATATACGCCGAAGTGAAGGTGCGGGCCAGTAGTGTAGCCTGTGTTGCCGCTGTAGCCGATGATCTGCCCTGTTGAGACCAATTGCCCGATCGCTACTGACTGCACAGATAAGTGGGCATAGAGGGTCGAGAGGCCGTTGGCATGCTTTACCATGATCCATTTGCCGAAAGAGTAGCAGCCGGGAACTAGATCGGTATTTGCGACGCCCACAACGATGCCAGTAAGAGCGGCTTTTACCGGCGTGCCGATGGAAGTGCCAAAGTCTACGCCTGTATGCCCTTTGCCATTATAAATCTGCGGATTGGCGGTAGCGAAGGGAGTGTTGCCAAAATATTGAGTGATGACAATCTTGTCCAACGGCCACGATAGGACGCCGGATCCGGTGTGCGGCAACGCTCCGGCATTGACGATAGTCTTCAGCTGGGACTCATAATCCAAGATCTCTTGGTTGAAGGCGTCTTCTTGAGCTTGCTTGGATGCCAAAATCTTTTGGTACTGGCTTTCTGATTGTTTCGTCTGGACAAGAAGACTGTTCTTGTCAGACTGCGTGCTCAATACGACCTTGCGCTGGTCATTGAGCTGGCTATTCAAGGTTGCTAGATCAGCTGCAGCTTGCTCGGAAGCGGTCTTATTGGCTTCCAGATCGGCCTTGGCATTGCGCAAATCATTTATATGAGATACTACGTTGTTCTGAACGGTATTTATTTGATCAAGCGAGTCCAAAACATTCGACACACTGCTCCCGCTGAATATCATGTCGAAAATGGACCTATTGTCTGTTTGGTCTATTTGCGTCAAGGAAGCGGCTATGACGCGATGATCGTTGGCTATCTCGTCTTCCTTGTCCCCTATCTGCGTACCCAACTCTGCTATTTCCAGATTTTTGGCGGAGATCTTATTCTGGGTCAGGCTGATATCGGCCGCAAGCTTCTTTTGGGTTATGTTCAAAGATTTTATATTGGCAGAAAGAGACGACGCTTGCGAACCGAGGTCGCCCAGCTGCTTCTGATAGCCTGCAATCTCGACCTCGAGGGATGCTATGTCTTTGTTGCGCTGATCGATCTTCGATTGAAGCTCGTCTTTGGTCTGGGCTTTAAGAATAGAGAATTGAGAATAGAGAATTGAGAATAGAGCAAACACGGCAATCAACAAACTTGGTTTTGTACATATTTTCCATTTCATTTTGAAAGTTGTTCTATAGCTTTGGCAATTCGGCTCATCGATTCGGACTTCCCTAATATGGATGCAGAGATAAATGGATCAGGCGACTTTTCTTGTCCGGTCAAGGCGAAGCGCAAAGGCCACAAAACGCTTCCCTTCCCATTGGCTTCGGCATAAGGCCAGATCTTAGCTTTAACTAATTCCGCAGAGAATTCGCTTTCAGCACAACCTTCAAGCAAAGCTCGCGCCTCCACCAAGTGCTTTTTGGCGACTTCCCTATCGGGCTCTTTTTTCCAAAGCAACATATTTGGATCATAATCGGAAAGCTTTTGGACGAACAACAATTCGCCGCTTTCCTTGAATAGAGGCGCTATCTCGCCAAAAGTGTTGACCTTATCGCGGATGAGCGGAAGGATCTTTTGCCATTGGCTGCTCGAAGTCCCTAGCCATTCTGGCATGAATGGTTTGGCGCTCTCGATAAAGACGGCATCTGTAAGCTTTGAAATATATTGGCGGTTGAACCAGCGGAGCTTTTCGTCGTCGAAAATGGCGCCACCTTTTTGCACGCGCTCTAGAGAAAAGTTTTTTTTTATTTCTTGAAGAGTCAGGACTTCTTTATTGTCATCGGGATGCCAGCCCAAAAGCGCCATATAATTGACTAGTGCTTCGGGAAGGTAGCCTAAAGTCCTGTATTCGGCGACAGGAACGGCGCCATGCCTCTTGGAAAGCTTGGAGCGGTCTTTGCCGAGGAGCAATGGAATATGAGCGAATAAGGGCAATTTTGCGCCCAAGGCTTCGTAGATGAGGATCTGCCTGGGCGTATTGGAAATATGATCTTCGCCGCGAATAATGTGGGTCATGCCCATTTCATAGTCGTCTATAACATTGACCAAGTGGAAGATGGGCTCATCCTCGCTTTTGGCAATGACAAAATCTTTCAGCTCTGTGGTATCAAACTCGATATGGCCGCGGATAAGGTCGTCAAAAGCGACTTTTTTGTTGGGATTCTTGAAACGGATGACTTCGGTGCGCTTGTTGTCACCCGTCGGTTCTTCTTTCGACACGTAGGCGTGGCCGGAAGCAATCAATGCATGCAAGTACTTTTTGTATATGTCTCCCCTCTCGGACTGGCGATAAAATTCATCGTAATTCAAGCCGAGCCATTTGAGGCTGTCGACGATATTTTCTTCATATTCTTTCTTTGATCTTTCTTTGTCAGTATCCTCTATGCGCAGTATGAACTTGCCTTTATTCTGCCTGGCAAAAAGCCATGCAAAAAGGGCCGTTCTGTAGCTGCCAGCGTGAAAGTATCCGGTTGGCGATGGGGCGAAACGGGTAATTACATTCATATAGCCATTGTATCACCTCTATATTCTAAATTCTAACTTCTAAATTCTTCTAACTAACCCTTGATCTGGGCATTTGCCGCCGAAGAAGCTTTGAAAGGCCTCATAATAACGTTGCCATTCGCATCCATAAGAGGAGCATCGGCAGTTGAGCTAAATGTGCCCGTGCCATCATCAGAATGCATCATGGCATAGTATGTGCGGCCATCGATGGTAGATTCGCTCAATGTGACCTTGCCAGGATTGATGCCTGCGTCGAAATGGGTTGTGCCAATAATAGCGCCAGGTTGGCCATTATTATCCTTGTGAATGGCGATCCAGACGGGCTGCGCCGCCTGCACGGAAGAAATATAGATGACATTGCCTGGGAACTGGTCGGAAATAACTATGGAATTTGTACCGGTAGTCGCTGTGGTATTGGTGGTGGTTGCGGTGTTGTCAGTAGTTGACGGCGAAGATTTCTTGTTGCCAAATACCAAAATACCGATGACAATAAGCGCAATGATGACAATGACTGTCACGACCCACTGCCATGTCTTGATGCCCTGTTGAGGTTCCATGATGAATGATTTATTGAATAATGATTGATAAATCGACTTGATTACTGGCTAAATATAGCATAAACGGGCTAAAAAACAACAACGCAAGCCCCACGAAAGGTAAGGCAAAAACCTCCAGGTTTAATCAAAAATGAGAAGCAGTGGTTTTATGATTTGCGTGGTAACAGGGATTTTTGATTAAACCTGGAGGTTTTTGCCTTACCTTTCGTGGGAAAGCGCTATGTCGAGCAAAGCGTCAGCAATAGTATCCGCCGCGAAAGGCTTGGCAAAAGCTTTGGCTTGTGCGCGCATGGCTTCGGCGATCTTGGGATTGTCATTAATGCGGTTGATCTCGGCGATGACGACGTGGGCGGAGAGGTTGTTCTCTTCAATGACCGAAGCGGCGCCAGTCCGCGCATAAGTGAAAGCGTTGGAAGTCTGGTCATGGCTTACGGAATGCGGCAAGGGGATGATGATCGAGGGCACACCCCAAGCGGCGATTTCGAATATGGCGCCGGAACCAGCACGCGAGACGATGATATTGGCGACACTGGACATCATGCGCAACGCGGATTCATTCAAGAAATCTATAGGATGATAGCGCGATTTGTGCGGATGCTGGCGCAGAATCTCGCCTGTGGTCTGCTTGATCTCGTCGAGGTTGGCTTTGCCAGTCTGATGTATGATTTGATATTTGTTGAGAAGCTCCGGCAGGCCTTCGACAATGATGTCATTAATCATTTGCGCGCCCTGGGAACCGCCGATGATGACGATGACTGGCATATTGGGCTCTAGCTGGAAATATTCGCGCGCACCATTTTCCGACGGCGCCATGACTTCCCTCCTGATGGGATTGCCGGTGAAGGCGATTTTCTTTTTGTCCACCTTGAAGTAATTGGCCGCCTCGGGATATGAGACAGCGATCTTCACGGCAAACTTCGATGCCCAAAGATTGACTTTGCCGGGCTTGCTGTCGGATTCATGGATGACTACCGGGATGCGCAAGAGCTTGGCAGCGAAAAGCGGCGGGAAGCTGGCATAGCCGCCTTTGCCGAAGATGACGTCGGGATAGAGCGCGTACATCTTGAAGACTGCCAAAAAGCAGCCGAGAAGGGTCTTGAGACCATCGGTAAAATTCAAGAGCGAAAAATATCGCCGAATCTTCCCTGCCGGCACATTGATATAGTCGATGGTGTTGTCAAAAAGCGCGCGAGGGTTGTATTTGGATGGCGCCATGTAATAGAGAAGCGGCGCGAGAATCCGCCTTTCCGCAGATTTCTTGATGACTGATTGCGCGACGGCGATGATGGGATAGAAATGGCCGCCTGTGCCGCCGCCGACAAATAGGATTTTCATGGCTCCAATAATAACATGAATGAAAATGGGCTGCTAATCATAACTCACTCGGCACTACAGCACTGGCTCCAGCCGCTTTCTGCCATTCAGCTTCAAGGAAACCGTGTACTTGTCATAGCCGTGCGCGAACATCGCCAAGGCAGTGCCGATAAGGATGATATGCGGCCACACGGATTCGCCGAAGAACATGAGAGACATTGTGAGGAAGGTCAGGAAGAAAAGCGAAGTAAAGCGTATCTCGAATCCGATGAGGAAAAACAATCCTATTAGCACCTCTATCAACATCGCGCCGAGGACCAAGAAGACTGGGTCGAAGTGGAAATAGTTGGTCAGGTGATATTTGCTGACGACTTCTAGGGCCAATTCGCCGTGAAAAAACTTAGCATACATTGATGCATAAATGAGCGATATGCCAAAGAATATGCGCATGACCAAGAATTTGTATTTGTGCAGAGAATTGGCGATGACCCGGGTAAGTGCCTCCGAAACCTTCTTGCTGTCCCGAAACCAGGTATGAGCGCCGCCGAAGAAAAGAATCGTGATCGCTTCGCCAAGATAGGTCAAATAATTTAGCATATATATGCCGAACCGGCTTACTAGAACAAAGAATATTATGGAGGTTACGAGAGCCGCTATTCTGGGCAGGATCCCAAAAGTGAGCATTATTCCCAAAGCCATAAGCAGATAGGCCATAAAGCCCTGAAAGAGGCCGAAGGTGGCCTGCAGGGGCAATTCTACGCCAAATATGGCGTGGTAATAGCCGCTGGCAAAAAGCGCCAAGCCGAGAGTGACTTGAGCTATATGCGGAGCAAACTTTTTGATGCGATCGAGTAGTGGGTCCAAGAGACGCTCTATAGGCCTGCTTATAGAAACAAAGAAGACCGCGAGTATGAGAATTATGACGATGGTTCCCCAGAGCAGGAATTGAGGAAGATGCAAAAGTATTGCAGTGATAAAGTCCGGCGGCGGAAATTGCAAAGCAAAATCGATCTCGTTCTGATTCAAGACATAGACTTCATGCGCGAATGCGGTATTTGCCGATATCGAAGCAACAAATATAAACAAAAGCGAGATCGTTAAGCCGTAAAATGCTCTCTTGGAAAATTTCTTCATTTATATATACTAGCTAATAAATCCATTAACCCTTGTGCTCCTTGCGCTTGCTCCAAACGAATTTCGCCAATATAGCTAGCAAAAATAGGACAAAGACGATCCATCCTCCAAGCTGTGCGATATCAGAGAAATTCTCGGAATAATATCCGAGCACATAACCCGCGAATATGAAAAAACTTATATCAAGAGTGTTCCCTATAGCATCATACAACAGAAACCTCGAATAGGGTGTGGAAATCAAGCCGCATAGAAAGTTGACGACCACGGCTGGCGTTCCCAGAAAACGCGTTGCAGCTATAGTGAGCCGCGTATGCTTGCTCACGAATGTTTCGACCCAAGCGGTCACTTTGTATCGCCTTATCCTCTCTTTGGTGATGATCTTTGTGCCCCAAATGCGCGTCAAGGCATAGCCGACGCTATCGCCCATGACGTTGGCGACCAAACCGGTAAAGAAAACTGCTATAGGATCCATGAAGCCCTGGCTGGCAAAGGCGCCAGATGCCAAGAGCAATGTATTGGTAGGTATTGGCAGCAAAAGCCCGGAAACAAATATTAGTACGAAAACGGCAAAATATTTGTATATGAGAAGGTACGAGAGCAGTGTCGAAAGAATATAATCCATTTTTTGTCATTTGCCTTCGGAAACAAGGTAACTTTTCACGGCATTGCGCACGGTCATGACAAAGCTATCGGTAGTAGTGCCGACAGTTCTAGCATAGCGGCCGAGAGTGATATTTGAAAAAACCTGCGTGGAAGTAGAGATTGAAAGCGATGACTCGAGATATGTTTCTGGTACCGTGAATGAAATGCTCAAATATTCGAAGGTCATCCATGGTTCGATGAGGTCTACATCTGCCGAGCCCATGGCATGGTGTTGTATCAAGCCAGCAAAGTGTATCTTCTGGTCAGCAACCATATTTCTCCTAACCGAAAGCTGGTACTGATGCGCAAAAGATAAGCACAGGAAACCAAGTACCGCGACAAGTATGATCGCTATTATGGTTATGAATATGTTGGTATGTTTGGATGTCATTTTAGATATTTTTTCCTTATCGCCTGTCCCATGGCCAGCAGTTGATGCTCATGCATATCATCTCCTGGTTTTTCGCCAGAGATTCCACGTACAGCTTCGCATCAAGCTCCGGTATTTCTATATCCCAGGACATGGGATATTCGGCCTTGGTTATGGGACTTTTTATTACGTCCGTGCCGGGATTCAAGATGAATTTCTTGTAATGGGACTGTGCACCGCTCGAATTGATCGCATCCACCATCATATCGTTTTGTTCCCCGCTCTTGTAATCGCAACACATGATGTCAGTGCCATCATCCATCTTCATGGAAAACCAAGACCATCGATATCTGTGAGAGAATAATAATTGACCTCGCGGCCAGAAACCGTGACGACTCCAGTGCCGCCCTCGAGCAAAGCCGGCTTCTGCGCTTTCAATATAAGGTCCGCATTCTTCATTTTCACCTGGAATATGTCCGGCGCGATCTCGGCCATGCGGCTGCATTCGAAGCCATTGAT
>CAZKSQ010000028.1:8299-8766 GCA_964555555.1 uncultured Candidatus Saccharibacteria bacterium
ATCTTGCACCAGCCGACGGCGGCCCCTCGTCGCTCGGCCACGAACAGCCGCTCGCGGCTAAAGCTGTCATTCGAGACCAGCGAGATGTTCTGTATATCCTTATAATTTTTCTGCGAGCATATATCTGTCACTATGGAGTGCGCGAAATATCCGTAAGATTCTTTTTGACCAGCATGCTTCAGGTGCAGCTTCTTCAGATATGGTATGCCGACATTATCCACATCAGCCTTGAAAAGGCATGTCATGAAGCTATATTTATTCCCTGCCCCATCAGATAAATGCCCGTTCCAATACCACCATTCGATGACGGCTTCGTGCGGCTTGTGATCTTCTGGAAACGAAAGCGACCTGGATAGCATATGTGCATTCTATCATCGCCGATATAAAAAAGCTCTGGAAAACTGATGGTCAATGAAAAACCGCCAGCATTTCCTGCCGACGGTCATTTGTCTTGATGTGACATATTC
>CAZKSQ010000029.1:0-8588 GCA_964555555.1 uncultured Candidatus Saccharibacteria bacterium
AAATAGAAATGATATGATATTTTTATGTATTGGGGGTTCAGAAACAGGTAAAAAAGGCAATCTTATCTATATTCCATATATAGAAGACACTTCCATATTGGCAAAATATTATTCTTGCGCGGACCTGTTTCTTTACCCATCGCTCGCTGATACGTGTCCATTGGTCGTAGCAGAAGCAATGTCATGCGGATTGCCAGTGCTTACATTTAATACCGGCGGAATACCAGAGATTGTTGAACACAAAAAATCCGGGTATATAGCAGATTATAAAAGTATCGATGATTTGAATCGCGGATTCCTTTGGTGGTTAAGCTCCACAAACAAGCAAATTATTGATTTGGCGGATACCGCTATCAGACAAATTAAGAACAAATTTTCACAAGATCAGATGATCCATAAGTATTTAGAAATCTATAATGCTTCATTGTTTAATTTTGAAAAAATAATCCCGAGTTCTCATGAAATATAGGTTTTCTATAATCACCTGCACTAAAAATAGTGCGGAATATTTAAGGGACAACATAGACAGTGTTCAATCACAGTCTTTTTCGGACTATGAACATGTTATTATTGATGGTTTTTCCCATGACAGAACAAAGGATATAATCCTGGAATATCAGAAAACAAGCCCGAGTAAGGTAAAATTCTTCCAATCTGTTCCAAAAGGCATAGCTGATGCGATGAATAAAGGCATCGGTCAATGTTCGGGTGAATATATTATCCACCTTCATTCAGATGATTATTTTCACGACGACCGAGTTCTTGGCGATGTTGATCTGTTTCTGGAACATAATAAGAATCCAGATTGGATTTATTCAAAGGAAATATCAGTGGATTCCAAAGGGAAAGAAATAAGGGTGATTAACGACAGAGCAATTTTCAAAAAAGGATCTGCGGCTTTTTATAGCAGATACCTTCTGAAATACTATGATTTTATCAGACATCAAAGTGTTTTTATAAGAAAGGATATATTCGAAAGATTTGGCAATTTTAATAGCTCATTTCCGATAGCTATGGACTATGAATATTGGCTGCGCATAAGAAATAAGACTCATTGGTTATTTTTTAACAGGATTACAGATTGCTTCAGGATGCACGACGATGGCGCATCATCTGCTCCTGCATCAAAGATAAAAATGCAGTTAGACGAAATGAAAGCGGGCAAGATGCACATGAATTGGCTAGAATTTTATCTGATGAGACCTATTTTCAAGATTGCGGCAAAACTTGCTGCCGAAATCGGCCAACAAAGATCACTTTATAGTTCATTCATTGCGACCGAAGGCGAACGGGATAAACAACCATGAAAGCGCAGAGACTATTTTTGTTGATTTGCGATATTATTGGATTTGCAGTTTCTTTTTCTTTGGCACTATTTATCCGCCAATCCAGTTTTTATTTGCAGCATTTTGGCGAGATTTCATTCAATTTGTCTTTATACCTAATAACATTTTTGATTTCTCTCGCGGTATTGATATTTTGCTTTTCGGTTTTCAATCTATATCGCATCCGCGCGATCGAATTTTCAGCTAGGATATTTACAACATTAAAAGCACTTTTGCTTTGGGTATCTCTCACAGCAGGCATAATGTACGCGATCAAATACGATTTTTCGAGAACGGTTTTCCTGATAACTGTTTTTTTCAGCGTCACATCTATTTGCTTATTCCGATATCTATTATTTATAAATAGAAGAAATGCCTCGCGAATCAAAGAGTTCGATGTTCATATCATAGGAAATGGAGATGAATCCTCCCGATTGGAAAAGCAGATTTTGGCAGTATTTACCAAGTCCAAAATCAATAAAATTGATTTGAGGAAAGGCTCTAGTCTGGATACCCTGAAGCACGCTCGGGCGTGCGAAATATTCATTGCAGATGAACGCTTATCTCGAGAAGAAGTGTTATCAATCATAGTCAATCCAGGACTCCGGCATCATCATTTTAGGGTCATCTCTAACACCTTCAAGCTCATAACAGGAGATATAGATTACGCAGATATTGATGAAATACCATCTATAAGTTTTGGATCTGTATATAACCCTCTGTATCTCATAATAAAAAGGCTGCTAGATATTTTCACATCTTCAGTTGGCATAATTATAACTTCACCCTTGTGGATACTTATCATGCTTGCCATCAAGTTCGATTCAAAGGGGCCAATTTTTATCAAACAAACAAGAGTGGGTCTAAATTTTACACCTTTCACTATGTACAAATTCCGTACTATGCAACACAATACCCTATTATATGAATTGGCGCCTCGATCGGAAAATGACCGGCGTGTAACGACTGCGGGCAGATTCCTACGCAGATTAAGCCTAGATGAGCTTCCACAGCTCATGAATATATTCAAGGGCGATATGAGCTTGGTTGGGCCGAGACCGGAAATGGAATTCATGGTAAAAGATTATTTGCCATGGCAAAAGACCAGGCTTATGGTTAAACCCGGTCTCACAGGACTATGGCAGATACTAGGAAGAAAAAATATTCCTCTTCATGAGAACCTAGAATACGACTTTTATTATGTTAGCAACCAAAGCCTTATTTTAGATGCTGTTATTCTATTGAAAACCGTCCCAGCCGTTCTATTTGGTCGTGGCGCTTACTGAATATCAGGCGCCATTATTTCGAGATCTTGGTCGCAGCCCCGATTTCACTCTTAATCTTGTTCAAAGATTTTAGGTTTGCCTCTATAGTAGCAGAATTAGGGTCATCCTTGAACCACAAAACCGACTGGTAATGGCCATAAATCGGAATCACAGAATCTATGACCGACAATGCTCTGTCATAATCTTTTTTCACATAATAGAAATCCGCAAGCCTGACTTGGTTCGTCAGGTCGCCTGCCGGAAAATACTTGATTGCAGTCAAAAGATGGGATTCATAATCAGTTAAATTCTTCTCCGCGAGATCGGTCTTGGCCAAAGCAGAGTAATAGACTCCATTTTCCGGAAACAAGCCTATGGCTTTTTCAACTGCATAGCGTGCCGCATGATAATCCTTGATCGAAAAGTAAGCGCTCCACAAATCGAACCATGTAAGAGGCTCGTATTTATTGATTAGCGCTGACTGGAAATAACTGTTAATGGCATCATTAGAATCATTCATGGCAATATCATAATCCCCTTTTGTCCTAAAGCTGTCTGCACGAAAGATTTGGATGCTGACGACCAATCCTATAAGTAAGAGTGCAAAAAGAATGTAGTTTACCCAGAGCGGGAAATCTTTTGATTTTGATATATCGGTTTCTTCTTTGAGCAAGACACCGTACAAGGCTCCTGCGAAACAAAAGAAAACGAGTAAAACCAGATTGTAGCTCCAATCAAAATCCATCATTCCATGAATCGCGCTTGCCAATAGTCCTATAAACAATAATCTTTCGAGCCAAGAAGCCTGTTTCCTAGCGCATATCAATTTCCATGCCTGCCAAAAAAACAATATTATGAAAATCAAAAAGATCAGACCAACGAAGATGCCATCTTCAACCAACATTTTCAACAGCCAGTCGTGAGGATCCGCAAAAGAGCTGTAATTTGGGTCAGTCTTATACATTCTTAAGCCATAGACATAATTGCCAGGACCAAAGCCCACCAACGGGCTATGTGTGAAAATCATCACTGCATCGGAAAAATAGTGCAGCCTAGCAGTAAGCGCATTGGTGTCAGCATCTTCGTTCGAGAAAACAGCTATACTAGCACTTTGCACGCTATTTGTGTTGTGCTTTGCGTCGTACCAAATGGAACCTGTTAACAAAACTGTCAGTGCGGCTAATATCAGCAAAATATTGCTATGTCGTCTAATATGAGCAAAACTCAACTTATCCCTGAACAAAAATATGCCAACAATCATTGCTGCCGCCAACGAAAACCATGTTCCCCTAGAAAATGTCAAAATGATGCTGGAGATAATGATTGAACTTGATATTGCCCAAAGCGATTTTTGCCATCGTGATTCTGCGCTGAGGACAAAATACAAACCTAAAACAAAAGGAATTATCAAGAAACCTCCATACACATTATGAGCCCCGATAAATCCATCTAACCGCGTATAAGAACTCAATCCATTGCAAATGAATACATATAAAGAATGTAATCCAAAAAAAACGCCAGAAAGCATAAAAAATCTGCATATATTCTCTAAAACAACTTCATCTTTTACGAGTGTCTGCACCGAAAAATACAGGGATACGAACACTAGCCACCATAACAGGATTATTACAGAATGAGATATAACTAGCGAAAATAAGGTTAAAATAGAAAATAAGACAAGACAACAGAGTAATACCTTGTTTGAAAAAATATCAGGAATGCCTCGTTTTCTAAGGGAAATAACCAAAAACATTATTAACGCGAGCGATATAGCAACGAGAGCAGAATAACCGCCAAGAGACATGCTAAATAAAAATGGCAGGAGAAGTGTCCCACCAATAAGTGCATATAGATAATATTTCACAAACTGATTCTAACACCGCAGCGTTATTTCTCCAAAAGAAAATCCGCCGATCGGCGGATTTTCTGCGAAAGATACGAAGAGATTCTATTGACAAGTTACAGTCGCGTGATTGACTGTTGACTGCTTTGTGTTGCCTGTTGAATCGATACAGAAGTAGCTTGCCAAACCTGTGCTGGGCAAAGCGCCATAAACTGCATACTGCGTTATAGGAGAAGCTGCGTTAGTAATGACGTAAACTACACCTGACTGAGTACCAGCATCGGTAACTAGCTGTTGAGCAGTCGCATCTCCGGCCAATACACCATTTCCATTAGCGACTCCGGCTGTATTGACAGCAAGAGCTGCGTCATACTTTGAGCCATCGTACTTTGATTCTGCCTCTGTCCTCATCTGCTGGACATCCGAAATAATCCTCGTGTCCTTGCCCTTATTCCTCGCGGAATTGAGAGACACCAACACTACTGAAGCCAAAATACCGATGATAGCGATAACGACGAGCAATTCGATCAAGGTGAAACCTTTTGTATACTTTTTCATAGTATATTTACTTATGACAATTAGTTACTTAATAATGCTTGATAATAACAGACCTTTTAATAATAACAGGTTGTTGGGGATATTATAGCATCCGCTCTATCATAATGTTACAAGAGGGGGTGGGGATAACAAGAATATCAATGTCTAAGTCCCAATTTCCAATGTCAAATTATTGCGCCTGCGCAATGCTGTAGATAGGTATGAGCACGGATGCGAGCAATATGGCCACGCCGCCTCCAAGCAAAACGATCAGCAACGGCTCGATCAAAGACACTATAGAATTGATAGCCGTGGTAACTTCTCTGCTGTAGAACTTCGCCACCGTCTTTAGAATACTGCCCAGCTCGCCAGTCTCTTCGCCGACGCGCATCATCTGGGTCATGATGCCAGGGATCTGCTTGGGGTAAGCCGCCAGCGACTCGGAAAGGGTTTTGCCGCCTTTTACGGAATCGATGACATCTGCGATGATAGCCTGGTAAATGGAGTTATCTATGACGCTCGAGGTCAGCTCTAGCGAGTGGACTATAGGGATTCCGGAGGAAAGCATCGTTGACATGTTATCAGAAAGACGTGCCAAATAAAGTTTCCTGAAAAGACTGCTCACGTAGGGGATGCTCAACTTGAAGCCGTCATAAGCTTTTTTTCCTTCAGGTGTCCGGATATACCTGACAAGGAAGAAACCGCCGATGATCGCTACTGCCAATATCACGAATCCATAACTGACCAGAAAACTGCTAATCGCCATGATCACTTGGGTGTATATAGGGAGCTTGACGCCTGATTCTGTGAGAATGGCGCTGATTTTCGGAATGACCATAGTGAACATCAATATCATGACGGTAACGAACGTAACAATGACGAAAGCCGGGTAAATGAGGGCGCCTTTGACCTTGGAAGAAAGCTCATACGTGCGGTCAAGATAGTCCGCCAAGTAAAGGAAGGTGTCATTCAGCTTTCCGGACTCCTCGCCGGCTTTTACCATGCTGGTATAAAATTCACTGAAGATCTTGGGATGCTTGCCCAAGGCGGCAGATATAGAGGCGCCGCCTTGCAGATCTGATGACACTTCGCCCAAAGTCTTGGCAAGCATATGGTTCTCGGTCTCGGCAGAGAGCAGCCGGAAAATCCTCAAAGCTGACACTTGCGCGTCAAAAAGCGTCGAGAGTTGCCTCGACAGAATGACGACATCCTTCATGCTCACCCGGTCAAAAAGAGCGACATTTCGCGACAAAAATGACCCGCTGTCCGCAGCTTTGATGGTCGTAATGACGAATCCCCTCTTTTGCAGAGAAGAAATGGCGACCTCCACATTGATGGCGTCTATAGAGCCGTTTCTTTTGGCTCCTGCCTGGTCTACTGCGTCATAGATGAATATCATATATTTTTATAGCATTCTTTCGAGGGTCTTCGGGTTAATGGAGTTCATATAGGCATTTTCGACCGAAATCTCGCCTGCGCGGACGAGTTCTGCCAAGGACCTGTTCATGTCTACCATGCCCTCTTGGGAACTGGTCTCGATGACGGTCTGAATCTCATGGACGCGCCGCTCACGGATGAGGTTCGACACGGCATTGTTGTTGATGAGGAGCTCATAGGCCGGAATAAGACCGCCTGCTATGCGCGGTATCAGCCTCTGCGAGAATATGCCTGTCATCGAGCCGGCGATCTGCACGCGGATCTGGTCCTGTTGGTTCGGCGGGAAAGAGTCGATGATGCGGTTGATGGTCTGTGCAGCATTGTTGGTGTGCAGTGTCGAGAAGATAAGATGGCCAGTTTCAGCGGCTGTGACAGCTGTAGAAATAGTCTCTGTATCCCTCATTTCACCGACCATACAGACATCGATATCTTCGCGGAACATGGCCACGAGCGCATGGCCGAAAGTCGGCGCGTCTATCCTCACTTCGCGCTGGTCGATCATGGATTTTTTTGAATCGAAAAGGTATTCGATCGGGTCTTCGATGGTCAGAATATGCTCTGTCCTTGTCTGATTTATCATTTCGATGAGCGTAGCGAGCGTGGTCGTCTTGCCTTGGCCGATCGGGCCGACACAAAGGAAGAATCCTTGCGGCTTCCTGGTGAAACTCTCCAAAATCGGGGGCAAGTTGAGCTCCGAAAGCGTCCTGATCTTCTTTGGGATGAGCCTCAAAGCCACCGACAGTTCGCCCTGGCGATAGAAGGCATTGCCGCGGAAGCGCGCATGCGTCAAGCTGTATGAAAAATCCACGTCCTTATTGGTCGCCAAGATCTCTTTGCTGTCGGCAGTGAGAAAAATATTCAGGTATTCCTTCATATCGGCAACCGATATCGTCGGCTTCTTGACCATCGGTATCAGGCTGCCGGAAACGCGGATCACCGGCGGACGGCCGCTGGACAGATGCAGGTCGGAAGCGCCTTCCTTTATCAGGAATCCTACAAGATCTTCTATTTCTTTGCGATAATCCATTTTGGTTTGAATTAGGAATTAAAAACTCTGCTAATTTTTGCTTTTTCTGGCGAGAAAAATTTTCTCGACTTCGCCCAATACTTCCGAAGGGATAGTCGTGGCTTTTACGACATAGCCATCAACGTTCATTTTCTTGGCGCGCGCAATATCTTCGGAAGCGCTTTGGTTCGTTAGCATGATGACAGCGGCATGTTGCGCCAAGTTCTCCTTGCGGACATGGCCGACGAATTCCAGACCGTCCATGGTCGGCATGACGATATCGATCAGCATGACATCGGGATCATAGCCGTCGCGAAGCATCTTTAGGGCATTCTCGGTCGAGTCGGAAGATTTTACTTCGTAGCCGGCTTTCGTAAATTTCAAGGAATACATGTCCAAGAGAAAGGTGTCATCATCGACTAACAAGACTTTTTTAGAGGTATCTGCCATTTGGACTGATTATAGCATAACCCGTTTTAGAGAGGTGTGAATAAGAGATTTTTATAGCTTGTTGACCTCCTCAAAAGGAACTTTCTTTTGGAAAGCTTTTATCAAGGCATCTTGTTTGATCGTCAATGCGCCTTTCTTGCGCAAAAGACGGGCAATTTCCAACTCGGTGGGATTTTTCAAGATCACTTGCTCGATATCCTTGTCCATGGCGAACATTTCGAAGACTGCCATGCGGCCGCGAGTGCCTTTTGGACACTCCGAGGTCGGCTTGAGCTTGCAGACAGTATCAGAAAAAGGTATCAGTTTTTTGAATTCTTGAGGCAGGTCCTCGAATTCATGATCTATCATAGCTTTGATACTGCCTTCGACTTTCACCTCCTCGCCGCCATTGGGACAAAGCATGCCCACCAAGCGTTGCGCCACCGCCAGAATGAGCGTCGGGCCTATGAGATAAGGATCTACGCCCATGTCGATGAGGCGCGGAATAGCACCAGCGGCAGTATTGGTGTGCAAAGTGGAAAAGACCAAGTGGCCAGTCAAGGCGGCCTGCACAGCAAGCTGGGCGGTCTCCTTGTCTCGGATCTCGCCGACCATGATGATATCCGGGTCCTGGCGCAGGGTAGTGCGCAAGCCAGTGCCGAAATCGTAACCGATCTCCGGCCGTACTTGAGACTGGCTCACACCTTCGATCTGGTACTCAACTGGGTCCTCGAGTGAGAGCACGT
>CAZKSQ010000030.1:0-8121 GCA_964555555.1 uncultured Candidatus Saccharibacteria bacterium
CCGACTTCTTTTATGGGCTTTTCTAGGATTATTGCTTCAGGATCGATTTCCACTCGAGTCAGAGCCGCAATCTGCTTCGCGACTTCTTCTTTGTGCAGTCCGGCAAAGAGATGGCCTTTTTCATTGGCTTTTTCTTTTATTGTGAAAATCTTGCCGTCTATTTCTCCCAAATTCTTTAGCATCAGCTCTTCTTGGACCTTCCTCTCACCTTCTGCCGCCTTCTTTTGTACTTCCAGACCTTTCATGGCCTCTGGTGTGGCGGCAACTGCTAATTTTTGAGGTATGAGGAAATTGGTAGCGTGGCCAGAGCTGACCTCTTTGACGTCGTATTTCCTGCCAAGTTTTGACACATCCGTAAGTAATATGATTTTCATATCTTTAATCTTAAATCTTTAATCCTAATCTTCCCTTATCTGCCCAAACTACACTATTATTGGTTGCCGAGCAACTGCACAGCCTTGTCCATGACCGGATCAGCGCCGTTCTTTGTATTTGCATCTGTCACGTCTACTGGATAGTCCGGATCGAGGCCATCATGCGATAGGTTGTGGCCATTTGGCGTGAGCCATCGGGCTATAGTGACTTTAAGTGATGTGTCTGGCGTGATCGGCACCAATTCTTGCACAGAGCCTTTGCCAAAGGTTTTCTGGCCGACAAGCTTCGCTACGCCATTCTCTTCCAAGGCGCCGGCCAGGATCTCCGAAGCCGAAGCCGAACCACCGTCTACCAAGATCATCATCTTGAGCTGGGAATTGAAGATATTGTAGCCCTTGCTGTAGTAAACCTTGGGCGTACCATTCTTGCCGAAGTCTTCCGTCACCACAGTCTTCCCTGCTGGCAGGAACCATGATGCCATATCCCAAGCCGCGTCGAGATAGCCGCCCGGATTGCCGCGAAGGTCGAGGATTAGCTTATGGTCGCCGGAGAGGACGAACTGACGCAGGGCATTCCGGAAAAGGTCCGGCGATTGCGCAGTGAAGCTGTAGAGCTTGATCACATATACGTCATTGGGAGTTTTCGTTACGGTCGTACTGCCATTCGCATCGGCAGTTGCATTGCCAGAAGACTTTTCCAAAGTATCTATAGTCGGAATATTGATGACATCGCGAATGATAGACCTCACAACTGGCTTAGTCGTATTCGCTGGCAAAAAGTTGATCTTGACCGTACTGCCTTTCGGGCCGCGGATGAGCTTTACAGCTTGGTCTACAGGCATATCGGAGGTAGACTGACCGTCGATCGTCAAAATAAAGTCTCCGGTTTTCACGCCAGCTTTATCCGCAGGACTGCCTTTGATAGGAGCAACCACTTGGAGTTGCTTATTCTTGATGCCTATTTCCATGCCCACGCCTTCGAAGTCACCAGCAATGTCTTCTTGGAACATCTTGGATTCTTCTGGAGGAAAGAAGACAGTATATGGATCGCCAAAAGAAGAAGCCAAGCCTGATATGGCGCCATAAATCTTATCCTGTGGAGTCGTGCTGGCGGCATTGACTTGTTTTTGACTAAGTATCTCCCAAGCTTTCCAAAATGCCTGGAACTGGTCAGAACTCACATCGTTCAGATCAGTCAAACGAGCATTTGCGGAAGAAATCGCAGAATTTCCTTGGCCAACCGAAAGCCCGACAAGAAAAGCGACGATGACGATGATGACGGCAATAGTGCCGTACGCGTATATATTTTTTGAGCTCATTGGAACATTATTACACAAAGGCTTTTAAGAGCCAAGCAATTGATATATAATATCGCCATGACCCGAACTCATACTTACCGCGGCATCGTCTGGATAGACATGGAGTCGCCAGATGATAATGAGATTGCCAGCATTGTTAGGAGATACGACCTTCATCCTCTCGTCGGCGAGGAATTGAAAAGCTCTTCGACACTGGCGAAGATAGATTTTTATAAAGAATATATATTGGCTGTCATCACTTTGCCTGTCAGGATCCGGGAAAATGGCATATCGTCGGTCGTCGACCGCGAGATCGATTTTGTCATCGGCAAGAATTTCTTGATAACGTCGAGATATGACAACATCGACCAGCTGGAATACTTCGCCAAGGTCTTCGAGACCAATTCCATCATAGACAAGAACCAGCAGATCGAGCATGCCGGCAATCTTTTCTATTACATGATCAAAAGGATATATGCCGGGATGTTCGAAGATCTGGAAAATATCCGCGACGCTTTGCTCAATGCGGAAACCAAGATATTCAATGGCGATGAGAAGCCTATGGTCGAGACGCTGTCAAAGCTTAGCCGCGAGCTCATCGACTTCCGCCAGACCGCTCGCATCCACCGCGAGGTTTGGGAAGAAATGATCTCTGGCATTGCCGGCTCGCCTTTTGGAGCAGAATTCCTGCCATATATCCATGATATGCGCGACCAGTTCAACCGTGTCCATGAATTGATAGGCAATTGCCGCGAATTGCTGGCGGATCTTCGCGAAACCAACAGTTCACTCTTGACGACCAAGCAGAATGAGATCGTTAAAATCCTGACTTTGGTGGCCTTCATTTTTTATCCGCTGACCTTCCTGGTGAATCTATTTAATATTCCCTCCCCTTTTAGCTCTGCAGTGAGCGAGCCATTCGGCTGGGCAGTCTTCTTGTTCATAATGCTGATCTTATCGCTTGGCATGTGGTGGTATTTCAAGAGGAAGAGATGGCTGTAAACATATGAACTCAATAAAACTTTATAATACTCTCTCAAAGAAGAAAGAGGAATTCAAGCCGATAAAAAAAGGCGAAGTAGGAATATATAACTGCGGGCCGACCGTTTATGATACGCCGCACATTGGAAACTATCGAACATTCGTAATGGATGATCTGATCAGGCGCGTGTTCGAATATGACGGCTACAAAGTCAGGCAAGTCATGAATATAACAGATGTTGACGACAAGACCATCAGAAAAAGCCGCGAAGCGAATGTTCCATTGAAATCCGTTACAGCCAAGTACGAAGAGCTGTTTCTTGCAGGCTTAAAATCTCTGAATATTTTAATGCCTGAAAACATGCTTCGCGCCACAGACAATATTCCTGCTATGACAAAGCTGATTGGCGATTTGGTAAATAAAGGGTTTGCATATGTTGCCAAAGATGGCGTCTACCTGCATGTTGATAAAGTAAAAAATTACGGCGAACTAGCTGGAATAAAGCTTGACGCACAAGACAGCCGCGAAAGGATCACTAATGATGAATACGACAAAGAAAATACTTCCGATTTTGCTTTATGGAAATTCAAATCTGCAGAAGACGGAGATGCTTTTTGGCCATCATCTTTTGGTGAAGGCAGGCCCGGATGGCACATCGAGTGTTCAGCGATGTCTATGGAAGTCCTAGGATCGACCATCGATATCCATACAGGGGGTATAGACTTAATGTTTCCTCACCACACGAATGAAATAGCTCAATCCGAGTCAGCTACCGGAGCTACGTTTGTAAATTATTGGGTTCATGGAGGATTCATGACTATTGCCGATGAAAAGATGTCCAAGTCAAAAGGCAATTTTATCAAAATTGAAGACCTGATTCATGAGGACTTATCGCCCATATCATTTAGATATTGGCTTCTAACAGCTCACTATCGGTCACCCATCAACTTCACAAAAGAAGCAGTTCAAGGCGCTCAAAATGCCCTCATTCGCTTTATAGGCGTTGTTAGCAACTATCCTGAAGGCGGCAAGATCATTCCGTCATACAAAGTGAAATTCGAGGCTTTTATCTATGACGATTTTGATACAGCAAAAGCTATTGCCCTATCTTGGGACCTTCTCAAAGATTCATCTCATTCACCAGAGGACAAGCGTGCGACGATATTGGACTTTGACCGAGTTTTTGGGCTGGGTATAGAGCATGTTAAAAACGTGCCTATCGAAGCAATTCCAGATGATGTGATCGCCCTCGCTGAAGCAAGGCAATTGGCGCGCACAGAAAAGGACTGGGTCAAAGCCGATGCTCTCCGCCTCGAAATAGAATCTCGCGGCTATGAGATCAAAGATACCAGCGAGGGATACGCCATCAGAAGTAAGAGCGCTTGATCTCCTCCTCTATATCGCCCAACCTGCCATATATCCGGGTCTCAACCCCGTCTATACGGTCTTCTAGGCGTTCGCTGGACCTCTGTGAAGCTATAGTTACATCATCGCAAACTTTCCTGATGATAGTCTCGATCATTTCTATGTCTTTTTGTTCTAGTGACATGTTTTTATTGTTAGTGTTAGTAAGCTCGATCGTCTGTACGATCGGTAGAAATAGTACCAGAACGTGATAAAAAAGTTATGAAGTTTTGATAAAAAAGTGATAAAAAAATAATAAAGTTTTGATAAAGTTGTTAACAGCATATCCCCTTTTGCAATATTTTAGTTTTATTTTTTACTCTTTGCTATAATATTTCGCATGTCATCCACAGTCTCGCCTTTTCTCAAGGCTAAGGATCTAATGATCCCGCCGCATAGCATCGATGCCGAAAAAGCTCTGCTAGGTTCTGTGCTCATCCGTTCCGAAGTCATGCATGAGATCGTCGACATCGTTCGCGAGCAGTCCTTTTATTCCAACCAGAACCGCGCCGTATGGGGCGTGCTCATGGAATTGCATACCAAGGGTTCGCCCATAGACTTGCTAACGGTTTCTGCGCGACTAAAAGAAAAGAATCTGCTCGAAGAGACTGGCGGAATGGGATATCTCACCGAACTCGTGAATGTCGTGCCTTCGTCAACCAATGCAGTTCCTTATGCTGAGATAGTTGAGAATAAATTCGTGATGAGGGAGCTCCTGAAAGCCTCGGAACAGATCCGTAGCTACGGCTATGATGAGGAATCTGATATTCATGAGATACTCGAAAAGGCCGAGAAAGCTTTGTACGCGGTAACCAATAAGACCGGCGGCCAGAAATTCATAGCCTTGAAGGATACACTAGGCGAGGCTTGGGAGCGCTTGGAGCACATGCACAAGACCCGGGATGAATTGCGAGGCGTCCCCACTGGCTTTGCCGAGCTGGATAGCAAGCTTTCAGGACTGCAGAAATCCGATCTCATCATCCTTGCCGCACGTCCTTCCATGGGAAAGACATCTCTAGCTCTAGATATCGCCAGGAAAGCCGCAGTTATTCACAAGATACCTGTAGCTATATTTTCCCTCGAAATGAGTTCGCAACAGCTCGTAGACCGCATGTTGGCAGCGGAGTCGCAGGTTGATTCATGGAAGATACGCACTGGCCACAATTTGTCTGTTGAGAATGACTTCAAGGCCATCGGAGAATCCATCTCTAGGCTGTCGGAGGCGCCGATCTATATCGACGATCAGCCCGGAAACAATATCTTGAAGATGCGTGCGGTTGCCAGAAGATTAAAAAATGAAAAAGGCTTAGGTTTGATCGTCGTCGATTACCTTCAGCTGATGCTTCCCACCCAATCGAAATTCAACGACAACCTCGTCCAACAGGTTACAGAAATCTCACGTTCATTGAAAAACTTGGCCCGTGAATTGGATGTGCCGGTATTGGCATTGTCCCAATTGAGCCGTGCTGTCGAACAGCGCGGAGGCAAGCCCCGCCTTTCCGACTTGCGCGATTCGGGCTCTATCGAACAAGATGCCGACGTGGTCATGTTCATTCATCGCGAAGCAGACCAAGACCAGGGCGGCAAGAAAGAAGAAGCAGAGATCCTCATCGAAAAACATAGGAATGGCCCGACAGGCGTCGCCAAACTATTCTTCGATAGCAAGAAGACGACTTTCTTGAGCATGGATAAAGGGACGTTTCAGGACTTCGAGAGCGCGTAGTTATAAAAAAATAAGTACGACGGCACTCCCTCCTCGCTCGACGAAGTGTCCCCGTCGTCAAGCTCCGTGGACACTTGTCATCGCTGCGACGGTCGTGCCTAGTGCTTTGATCTCTAATTAGATATCATTTAGATATGGATACTCAAATAAAACTCGAAGAGTTATTTGCGCATTTTCCTGGCATCGGGCCGAGGCAGGCGCGCAGGTTTGTTTATTATCTTCTCTCTAGATCGCCTGCTTCGATCAAGGAACTCGTTCAGCTGATCGAGGAGGTAAAAAAATCCTCACATGAATGTGAAAAATGTCGTCGATTCTATATTCAAGGTTCCATTAAAGGCGCCATTTGCTCCATTTGCGCCGATTCGAATAGGGATCATTCCCTGCTGATGATCGTTGCCCGAGATTCCGACTTCGAATCTGTAGAAAAAAGCGGCGTCTACAAAGGCTTGTATTTCATATTGGGTGGAACAGTTCCTATTCTAGACAAAGAACCAGATAAAAGAATTAGATTAAAGACTATGCTTGAGAGGATTTCCTCATCGCCAAATTTAAAAGAAGTTATTCTATCCTTAAACACAACACCGGATGGCGAACACACAGAAATGATAGTCAAGGATGCAATAAAGCAAATAATTGAAAGTAAACCGATCAAAATATCAGTTCTCGGTAGAGGCCTGTCAACGGGTGCAGAACTGGAATACGTCGATCAGGAAACTATTAGGAATGCTCTCGATAACAGAAGGTGATTTGGATTAATTACTTCAACGCGTCGATTTTGACCTTAAAGAAGCTCTGCCTATGCCCATTCCTCTTCCAATAGCGCGACTTCTGCTTGTAGTGAGTGACGATGATCTTTGGTTCGCGGCCGATCTTGGTGATAGTTCCCTTCACCGACGCTTTTGGGATAAAAGGCGTGCCGATAGTAGTGTCAGAGCCATTGTCCCACAAGAGCACTTTGTCGAAGATGACGGAATCGCCTTCCTTGTGCTCGCCAGCTAGCTTTTCAATGGAAATAACGTCGCCTTTTGCAACGCTATATTGCTTGCCGCCAGTCTGAATTATCGCGAATTCCATAGTGGAAATACTATACATGATTGTATGTAATCACGCAATCTCTGGAGCCGAATGATTACCGATTCCCCGGTGTGACTTCCACTGTCGAATACGTTATTTTTTTAGGTCCGAAAACAATGTCCCGAATATCGCCGAAGAATGAGCCGACGCTGGCAACTAGGGTCTGTGCCGGCGTGCCAGCATTATTGACCGCTTGAGCGATAGTACCTTTGGTTTGAGAACCGATAGGCGTAAATGATGTCAGCCAAAAAGCGAATATTACTGCTGTGATGCCGAACGAATACCAAAAGGCGACCTTCTTGCGTATATGTTCAGGCTTGGCGCGCAAATCTTCTATGTGTGACATCAATGACATTTTCCGTTTATTCTTTTTCCAGCACCACCACCTCCCCTTCCTTGCCTTCCAAATCTTTCTTCTTCAAAGTCAATTTTACCACTGGCGCCGGATTCGTACCAGCTTCTTTTAGGAACAACTTTAGCGCATCTTTTGTGCCGATTTCGCCATAATGAATCGGGATGATGATCTTGGGCGATATTGCCACTGCGATCTTGTAAGCTCTGGCAGCATCTAATACCCCTTCGCCGCCAATAGGCACGAATAATATATCTACATCATCTATGGCTTCGTCGGCTTCCTTGGGCAGTTCGGTTTGATCTATTGCGCCAAGGAAACAAATATTCATGCCCTCCAGATTTACTGTAAATACAGTATTAATACGCTTTTCCTTATCATAGTTGGATTCGGAGCGTAGGCCTTTTATGAATATGCCGCCTATCTCATATTCTCCGGGGCTAGTGACAGCAAAGGGCTTCTTTTCGCCAAAAGTCACCTGCTCTATGCCGTTCATGTCTGGATGATTGATCGTCGAAAGAACTATGTTAGCCCCGAATTTTGACGCTTTGAGCTCCGAATCCTTGGAAACAGGATTGAAGGCCAGAGTAGTGTCGCCAAATTGGACTTTTATGGATTCTCCGCCGAGATAAGTGATAATCATGGCTATACTTTAATACAAAATAGACAAAAAAACAATTATAAGCTAGAGTGAAAAGGTTACAAACAGCGTTATCCCGCAATATTATTAATAGTCTAAAAAGCGGAGCGCACCGTCAATAAGGCGGAAAATAATGTTCAATAAATTAAAAGAGAGGATCAGTGGCGCGAAGCATGAGGAAACTGTCAGTGATGCCGATACGGAATCTTCGAAAGCTAAGGCGAAAAGCGCCAAAGTAAAGGTCAAGAAGCCTATTTCCGAAGCAGAAGAGGCC
>CAZKSQ010000031.1:0-8086 GCA_964555555.1 uncultured Candidatus Saccharibacteria bacterium
AAAAAACACATCACCTACTCTTATTCTTTTTTTTTTTTAAAATTCAATTTTTTTTTTTTTTGTGCGTGCGCCCTCGGCCGCAAAAACGGCGGGCGCCCTTCCCGCTTACGAAACCCGGCAATGACATTCCTTGCGCATCTTTTTGGAAACCTGTATCGTACTCAAACTGCGGTCGTTTTATAAATCCGTAATTTTAATATAAATAACATGAGCAACAGGGTAATACATTTCGAAGTCCAAGCTGACGATATCGATCGCGCCAAGAAGTTCTACGAGAAAGCTTTTGGCTGGAAGATCAGCCAGATGATGAAGAAAGAGGATGGAGGCATGGATTATTGGGGCATCGATACTGGCACAGGCCCGGGCATCAATGGCGGCATGTACAAGCGCTCCGAAGGCAATCGCGTAGGACTGATGCAGCCGACGGAATGGCAACCTAAGGAATAAAAGATTCAGGTTATAGTAATAATATGGACGAACAAGCTGAAAAAAAGGAAGAAGAGAAGAAGATTACCAAGCAAGGCATCTCGATCGGCTTCAAGGTTCTGGTCAAGTACATGTCGCAATACAAGCGCGACATTATCGTTTTGAGCGTGATTGGCATTTTATCGGCTATAGGCAATGGCGTCGTGCCATACATCGCTGGCGTGTTTTTTGATTCCATCATCACGCCAAGCACGATCAGCATTTTCAATATGGTTTTGCCGCTTTACGTTGCTTTGCTAATCGCTTGGGGCGTCATCCAGCTCGTAACTTCGATTCTGGACTGGCGCATACAGATAAAAAGCGAATATCTGTCGAACTATATCTGGCTGGACTATATGTCCAAAGGCTTCGGCTTTTTGGTCAATCTTCCAATGTCATTCCATAAGACCAATAAGGTTGGAGAAGTCGGCAACAAGATCAATGGCGCCGCTGGCTCTCTGGAAACGATCGCTGGTAGGATTGTAATAGATCTAGCTCCGCAGATGCTTTCAATTGTAATTGCTCTAGGTATCAGCTTCTTTTTGAAACCTCTACTGGCAGTCTTTCTCCTCGGCGGAGTTCTGATCTATGTTGTAATAGTCATACATGAAGTCCAGCCTTTGAGCGCATACCAAAAGGAATACTATGACAAAGTCTTTTCCGTATTTTATGCCGATGCCTATGACATGATCGGCAATACTATGGCGATAAAGCAGGCCACCGCAGAGGAATATGAAAAGAACAAAATTTCCCAAAATGCTAAGACAGCTTTGCCATTATGGATGCGACTTGCTAGCGCATGGGGAGCATTGAGCTTGTATCAGCGCATCATCATCTTGCTAACCCAAGTGCTAATATTCGTATTTTCTGTTTACTATATCCGCATGGGCACTATGACCTTGGGCGAGCTTCTGGCTTTCAATGCTTATGCAGCCATGATCTTCGGCCCGTTCGTCACTATCGCCCGGAATTGGCAGACGATCCACAATGGAATCATCAACGTCCAAGAAACCGAAAAGATCCTTTCTCTGCCCACGGAAAATTACAAGCCGACCGGCTCTTTTGTATTCCGCTTGAATGGCGATATCACATTCGACAATGTCTATTTCCAATATGAAGAAGGCAAAAAAGTCTTAGAGGGCATTTCATTCACCGTAAAAGCTGGCGATGTCATCGCTCTTGTCGGCGAATCGGGTGTCGGTAAAAGTACATTGATAGATCTAATGTCGGCGTACCACTTTGCTACAAGCGGAAAAGTCATGATAGATGGCAAGCCCATTGAATCTTTGGACTTGAATTCCTTGCGCTCGCAAATAGCTGTGGTTCCGCAGGAAGTTGTGCTCTTTAACGACACTATCAAGACGAATATCAAATATGGCAACTTCACTGCGACGGACGCGGAAATGGAGACAGCCGCGAAGAAAGCGTACGCCTATGATTTCATCCAGAAATTCCCTGATAAGTGGAACCAGCTCGTGGGTGAAAGAGGTATCAAACTTTCCGTCGGCCAAAAACAGCGCGTCGCTATTGCTCGCGCGATTCTGCGGAATCCGCGGATTTTAATTCTTGATGAGCCGACGGCGGCTTTGGATGCTGGATCAGAGAAGATCATTACAGAATCCTTGGATGAATTGATGAAAGGCAAAACGACTTTTATTATTGCTCACAGGCTAAGCACGGTACGCAAGGCCAATAAGATACTCGTCTTCAAAGAAGGGAAACTGATTGAAACCGGCACACATGACGAGCTGATCAAGATCGAAAACGGGGAATATCGAAGATTGTATGAGCTGCAGATAGGATTGCACGGCTAAATTGTGTCATGCCGGCGAAGGCCGGCATCCATGATGTTGACATATAGTTTCTGTCGTGCTATGCTTGAATCGAATCAAGCAACGCCTGGTATTTGCCGGAAACAAGCTTGAAAAGTAAGAACATTGTAAAAAGTGAGGACAAATCATGAGCGCAAAAAGCGTGTGTGAAATGAGTTGTGGAGCAATGCATGAATTTGCATTGGTCCTAGACAAGGCCGGCTTCGATGCTGATCTTGTGCATAAAATTGTTAACTCGAAAGGCAACAAGCATGCGAAAAAGATGTATACCAGCCTTGCGAGTGTATCTGGGGAGGATGAACGGTTTGAATTGGTCAACACCTTCGAAGTCACAGTGCCCGAAGGCTACAACCACGCGACCCACTTGGACACCTTCCGGAAGGCCCACGAACAGGAATTTTATTACTACAATCCTGCCATCACCGACAAGAACTACGGCAATGCGACCACGAAATTGGTCCCCGGCCGCAAGTTCCAAGTCAAGGTCTTCCAGATCAAAGAGACGGTGTCATCGGACGACTGTCTCGGATTCCTGAAGAGCCAGAAAGCAGTCCTCGTCGGTGCCCAAGGCGCCAGTCTTGCTTACGAGCAACGCAAGGACAAACTGCCAGTCGATCGCTGGAGCGTTTCCTTCGATGAGAAGAAGACTCTCTGGAAAGATGCCGGCGGCTACCACAGGGTGCCGGACGTGTATCGGTACTCGGATGGCGTCTTCAAGTTCCACCTCGGCTCCTTCGTGGCTGACTGGCTCGACGCCCACTGCCTCCTCTGCTTCTGCGACTTGGAGCCAGAGTCCTCTGGTGCTTAGGCACTTGTTTCCCTCGGGTCTTAGACCCTTTGAGCCCTTGCTTTACCGCGGGGCTCAATTTTTGTATAGTGAATCTGGATAGTAGATAGCGCATGCGGCTAACCCAGTGGTTATTCTGCTGAATGAGGCTTCGTGCCATCGAATTCTCGTGAAAGGACTCCGCCAGGGATTCGCCGGCCACAGGCTTGCGGATGAGCGCGGCCTCTCACGAAAAAATCAAATAAGTCGGTGTAGTGTGCTCTCGAGATCCGCCATCCGCCAACTGGCGGAGGCGGAGGCTCGGAATAAAATTCAGGGGGCGACAGGCGTTGCTTCCGGTGGAGAGGATGGCGCATTGCACATTGCTGGTTGGGGCGTGCCGACGGCTACCACAGGGTGCCGAACGTGAATCGGAACTCGGATGGCGACTTCAAGTTCAACCTCGGCAACTTCGAGAATGACTGGAACGACGACAACTGCCTCCTCTGCTTCTGCAACTAATTTGATTTCTCTCGCCGCGGATAATTATTTATGGGCGGGAGTTTTCTCTTGGATATTCTTCTTCCAGCCGCCGAGCTGTCTGCCGACTTCATCGAGGAGCAGTATGAGCTTCCCATAATCTGCATGATCGAGCACCTTGTGCTCCCATCCTATTTGAAGGAAGAATTTGAGAATGTCATTTTTTCCTACAGCATGGGAGACCAAAGACAGCTTTTCAAATTTATCGCCGGCAAAGCACGCTCTGAAAATAAGGTCGAGGAGAAATAGAAATTCAGAGTCAATTCTTGCGCCAATCGTGTATCTTTCAAGCCTTTTGATGTTTACAAATTTTTCATGCCAAGCATGGTAAGCTTCTTTTACCCTAACTAGAACAAGAGGTACTTGCGGAGTAGTGTGTGTGTGTGTGTGTGTGTGGATGCTTCCTCTTTTGTATTATGTTGGTTCATAAATACGACGATATCATAACTTTGGAGGCGTTGCTATATACATGGCAGCGTTTTCTCCGGCGCAAGCGCCACAAGAAAGACGTGATCGCATTTCAGGCGAAGCTTGCTGAAAATATCCTTGATTTGTATTTTTCTCTCAAAAACAAAACCTATGCCCATGGTCCGTATTCGGCGTTCAATATTTCCGACCCAAAGCCGAGGAATATCCACAAGGCGACCGTACGCGACCGCCTGCTCCATCATTTCTTGTATCGTGAGCTATATCCGTATTTCGACGATAGATTCATTTACGATTCGTACTCCTGCCGCAAGCATAAAGGTACCCATTGCGCTATCGACAGGTTCCAATTCTTTGCCGGAAAAGTTTCAAAGAATCACACCAGAACCTGTCATGTTCTCAAATGCGATATTAGAAAATTCTTCGCCAGCATTGACCAAGAAGTTCTTATGGCGATATTGGCACGATATATAACTGATCCGGATATACTGTGGCTCATAGGCCAAGTCGTTTTGAGTTTTCATACTATTCGGCAGGGAATTGGTTTGCCGCTCGGAAATCTCACTTCACAGCTTCTGGTCAACGTGTATATGCATGAATTCGATATGTTCGTGAAACAGGAACTTAGAGTTAAATACTATATCCGCTACGCCGATGATTTCGTCATTTTGTCTGACAAACTAACCTATCTGCAAAATCTGCTTCCTAAAATAGAAGCATTCCTACGAAATAAGCTTCACCTGAGTTTGCATCCTGACAAAGTATATATCGCAACCTACGCATCTGGAGTAGATTTTCTGGGATGGATTCATTTTCCGCATCATCGGCAGATTCGTACTTCGACGAAGAGGAAAGTCATTAGAAATCTTGCCCATTATCCCAAGCCGGAGACCGTGTCCTCGTATCGAGGATTGCTTGGCCACGGAGATACGTATTTCTTGAAAAAGAGCGTGGGTATGATTGTGTGAAAAACCAAGTGTTTTGACAAGACGGCAAAACTATTGACTTGTACTATCAACTATGCTAGGCTGTAGGGCGAATCAAGCTTGCCAGTATATTCTGGAAAAAACAGGCTTGAAAAGCAAGAACATTGTAAAGAAAGGAACACCCACCGTGAGTGGAACACCCTTAATTATTGAAGTGCCAGGATGGTATATCAACTTCCAAGCGGCGGTGATAAAACAGCTACCGCGTCCCGGTCAGATTACTCAAAGTATGGCCGAAGGTTGGACAGACGAACAGGATACCCTAAAAGAAGTCTTACAGATGAGGTTGTGTACTCCTGAACAGGAGCAAACACGCCAAGCGGCACCTGTGGAATCAACCGACATGTCTGCGCAGGCAGGGAAGTTCGCTCTGCTCGTGAACCTCGGCATCATCACGGTGCCGGATGACTACGATCACGCGAGTCGGCTCTCGATGTTCAGTAAGCAGAACCGTAAGAAGTTCTATTACTACAACGACGAGATCACCGACAAGAACTTCCTGAACCCGACCCGAGCGCTCAAGCCCGGTGACAAACTCCGTGTTCTCGTGTTCGAGCAAGTTGTCGGCGGGAACACAACGTCCGAGGAACGCATGGCGTTTCTCGCCACGCAGAAAGCGGTTTACACCGGTGCACAAGGCGCATCCCTCGTCTTCGATCAGAAGCGCGATCAACTGCCGAAAGGCAAGTGGTATACTTCCTTCGATAAACCGGAGCGGCTCTGGAAAGATGCCGACGGCTACCACGGGGTGCCGTACGTGGATCGGCACTCGGATGGCGACTTCAGGTTCAGCCTCGGCAGCTTCGAGATTGACTGGAGCGACGACGACTGCCTCCTCTGCTTCTGCGACTTGCCCTCGGGTGCTTAGGCACTTGTTTACCTCGGGTCTTAGACCCTTTGAGCCTCTGCGCTGGTGATTTTCACTGGTGCTCGGGCTCATTTTTTTTACACAAATCCTGTATACTTATGTTCGGAACCTAGATAACGCATGTGTCTGACCTCAAGTCTGAAAGTGTAGTGAACACTAAGTTGACATATAGTTATTAACTATATAAGATATATACATGACTAGCCCAGTTATCATAAACATGGATTCTCGCCTGAAAATGAAGGCCATGAAGAAAGCCAAGAAGAACGGCTTGCCATTTTCTTCTGTTATCAAATTTGCTGTTAAGGCATATGTTGAAGACAGGTTCAATGTCGATTTTGTCGATAATGAAGAAAAATTCAATGCTAAAACTAGAAAAGAGCTGGATGAAATCATGAGAGACATAAAAAGGGGAAAGAATCTTTCACCGGCATTCTCAACAATAGAAGAAGTCCGTGCTTACTTGAAGAAATAAATCTGATATGATTGTTCGATGAAAATATTCCTTCATGATAAGTTTAAGAAAAAACTCAACAAGCTTCCTCTGAAAATCCAGGAGCAGTTTTTGTTTCGGCTAAATATTTTTATGATAAATCCGACTGATGTTATTCTCAATAATCATTCTGTGGAAAATTGCTATCCTGGTTCGCGGAGCATTAATATAAACGGAGATTATAGGGCTATATTTTATATCGAAAATAATGTTGCAGTTTTCAAGAAAGTTGGCACGCACTCGGAATTGTATGGATAAAACTTGGTATTTGACAACCGTCACATCGTAGTATATTATGTGTCGTATTAATGTATAAGCACTTCCGAAATAGCCCGTCGCGAAGCTCTCCAGGTGGAGGGCATTCTTTTCGAGGGAGGAGCGGCAAGCCGCGAGGCGGCAGGCCGTCTTTCGCGCGCGGAGGCCGCGGTGGTAGGGGAGGCCGCGGCGGCATGGCACAGAAGCAATTTTCTGATATATCAAAGTTCGTTAATAAAGCCGTCATAACCGAAACTGCTCCGGTATTCAAGCCCGAACATATGTTCGCCGATTTCAATCTCGATGAAAAGCTCAAGGCCAATATCATCAAGAAAGGCTATGTGGAACCGACTCCCATCCAGGACCGGATTATCCCGCACATCATTCAAGGCAAGGATGTCGTAGGTGTTGCCAATACTGGAACGGGCAAGACCGCCGCTTTTCTCATTCCGCTAATAAATAAAGTTCTGCTTGACCGCAATCAGAAGATATTGATCATGGTGCCGACCCGCGAGCTTGCGGACCAGATAGATGATGAGCTCAAAGAATTCTCAATAATGCTATCCATCTTTTCCGTCTGCTGTGTCGGGGGCGTTCCCATAGGCAGGCAACTGGGAGGATTGCGCCATAGCAACAGTTTTATCATTGGCACGCCTGGCCGCCTCAAAGATCTAGTTGAACGCAAAGCCATCATCCTGTCACAATTCAATACTGTCGTTTTGGATGAAGCGGACCGAATGCTCGACATGGGCTTCATCAATGACATGAAACTCATCATGGCCGCCATGCCTCAAAGCCGACAGACGCTATTCTTTTCTGCGACGATGTCTCATGAGATAGACCGACTCATCAATATCTTTCTGCACGAACCCATTTCAATATCGGTGAAAACTGGCGACACTGCCAAAAGCATCGATCAGGATGTTGTCCGCGTCGCTCTGGGCAAGACCAAGATCGACGTGCTCCAAGATCTGCTCGCCAAGGAGGATTTTACTAAAGTCCTGATCTTCGGCAAGACCAAGCATGGCGTCGAAAGGCTCAAAGACGCCCTTGTCGAAAGAGGCTTCAAGTCCGAGTCCATTCACGGCAACAAAAACCAGTCCAAGAGGCAGCGCGCTCTCGACCTCTTCAAGAGCGGCAAGCTCCATGTCCTCGTCGCCACCGATGTCGCAGCCCGCGGCATCGACGTGAATGACATTTCGCACGTCATCAATTACGACCTGCCTGCCACCTATGAGGACTATATCCACCGCATCGGCCGCACTGGTCGCGCGGGCAAGAAAGGGAAGGCGATCACGTTCGTGGATTAATAATAGAAGTTTGTCATTCCCGCGAAGGCGGGAATCCAGAATAAAAATGACAAATTTCCAATTTCCAATGTCAAATCAAATCCAAAATCAAAATGTCAAAAACGTTCATTTGAACTTTGACATTGATTTGTCATTGGAAATTTGA
>CAZKSQ010000032.1:0-8000 GCA_964555555.1 uncultured Candidatus Saccharibacteria bacterium
TGGAAACCAAGGGTTCTTCTGTAACCGTAAAAATCCCATTCCATCTCGGCTCCGCTGCAGCTTTTTTCAAGAGCGAATTTACTTCTTCAGCACTGGTATTCCTCTTTGAAATGAATGTGACGTCAACAATAGAACCCACAACCACCGGCACGCGGATAGAAATGCCGTCAAAGAGTCCTTTGAGTTGTGTAGCTACTTGAGTAACAGCAATAGCGGCACCAGTAGAAGATGGCACAATGTTCTGCGCGGCTGCTCGGCCTTCGCGCAAATCTTTTTTGGCGGGACCGTCGACGAGGGATTGGCTGGCTGTATAGGCATGGACGGTATTCAATAACGCCTTCTCAATGCCAAGCGTTTCGTCGAGGATTGCAATCAAAGGACTGCCGGCGTTGGTCGTGCAAGAAGCATTGGAGCTAATAACACAATTCTCCAGCTTGTTCTCATTCATAGCCATGAGCACAGTCTCGCCTTTTATTTTCGAATCTGGAGCGTCTTTTATGGGCGCAGTCACGACTACCCTCTTTGCGCCAGCATCTATATGAGCTTGAGCCTTTTCGGAGGAAGTGAAGAGTCCAGTAGATTCGACAACAACATCGATGTCTAACTGCTTCCAAGGCAACTTGGTCGGATCTTTTTCGCTCACAAACTGCACTTCTCGGCCGTCGATATTCAATACTTTCTTTTCGACATTGGCAGAAACTTCAAAGGAGCTAACGCCATATGCTGTGTCGTATTTCAAAAGATATGCGAAATTCTTGATGTCGCCGAGATCGTTGATTGCCACAACTTCCAATTCCGACCTGTCCTTGGCGAGCTTTGCGAAAGCGCGGCCGATGCGGCCAAAACCGTTGATTGCTACTCGTATTTTTTTCATGATGATGGATTTTAACTGCTACGGGAAAAGTATATCATGCGCAAGAGAATTATTCACAATTGCCATTTTTATTTTCGCCGTGTTGTGGTAGATTGGGCGCAGATATGTCATCGAATAGAGACCGCAGAGGCAGCGCTAGCGAAGCGCTGGTTGAACAGGCCCTTCAAACCATTATCGGAAAGGAGCAACCTACACTCGACCCATATCAAGTAACGGAATATGTCCATGCAGAACAGAATTCGGCTTTGGACAGGAAGCACATCGACTTTGTCGTCAAATTGGAAGACGGCAAAAGCACATACGACGTACCGATCCAGGTCAAAAGCTCGAACCGAGGCAAGAGAAAGTTCGAGAAAATGTGCAGGAGGATCGGCGTATTCATTCCAGTGATCGTGGTGGATCCCGGATCTGAAATCTGGCAACTGGTCGCAGAGATAACCAGAAGCATCAAACAGGTGATCCTTTCGATAAAGCACAAGATCGAGAGAACGGTTTTCCTCAATCACTTGCGGGAACTCAATCGGCTTCGAAAAGAAAAGCAGAAAGAGAAGAGGCTCGCCGAGCGCCGACGAAGGTTCTGCTTTCGTTTCCAGCCAGCATTTTATTAGCAAAGAACTCACCGCGACCACTCTCACAGTGGCCGCGCTTTTTTTGGCAAAATCAGGCAGGGATAGCCTCGTGGAACATCTGGAGATCATTCTTGAACCACCTGATGGCGATATGGTAAATGCTGTAGGTTATAAAGAATGCCGCCGCCACGTCGATAGAATAATGCACATGCGCCAAAAGGACTATAACGCCAAAGAAGATGGCTGATAGGATACAAAACGTGCGCAGCCAAACATGGTCCCAGAAGATCAGGGCCAGAAGATACGGCACGGCGGTATGCCCGGAGAAGAATAGGTCTCCGCCAGTAGAAAAAAGATGATAGAAGTCGCCTTGAATGACCATATGATCAGGAAAAGGCCCGAAGTGAGTAAGCGTTATGAATCCAGAGCGAATGATAAGCAAGAGCGCAGTTGCGTCAAAAACAAAAGGAATCCTTTTCGGCCAGCGCAAAAGGAAGCAGCTCATGATGGCCCAAAATACTATGGGACCAATGACGAATGAGCCGTCCATATTGAATGTCGGGATGTTGCTAAGGATGATGTCGTCGACATAGTTGCTTGCGCGCACATCGGCATAAGCGGTCGCAAAATAATTTACAATGAAGCCGATAATCAGAAAAGCTGTGGAAAAAAGTATGGCTTTCCAAGGTACGCTTTTGAACATCAGTTGATTATGATATAATAAGCCGCGTTATGCAAGAATGGATAACCCATCTTTTCCAGCAGTACCCCGTTCTCGTTTATGCCATCATCATCGCCGTCTCCTGGGTCGAGGGACCGATACTTGCCCTGCTCTGCGGACTTCTCGTCAAGCTCAACCTAGCACCTCTAATACCGGTATATTTTGCGCTCATGTTCGGAGACCTCTGCGGCGACACCTTCTGGTACTTCATCGGCTATCATTTCGGCGAGCGCTTCGTCCGCCGATTCGGCCATTTCTTGAGTATCAATGAGAAGAGCATCGGAACGATCAAGAAGATCTTCCACAAATACAAGACTCATATCCTAATCATATCCAAGATAACCATGGGCTTCGGTTTTGCGCTGGTAACATTGGTGACTGCCGGCTTGGTCAAGATCCCCTTCCGGCAATATTTTGCGCTGAACTTCATCGGCCAATTCGTTTGGACGGCATTCCTCCTATTCATCGGCTATGAATTCGGCAGCCTCTATCTGGCCGTGAATGGCGTGCTGGGCAAGATATCGGTGGCGGCATTATTCGTCATGGCCTTTGCCGCCATGCTAGGATATGGAAGATATATGAAGAATCGCATGACAAAAGCCATAGAGTAATTCGGGGGTCGGACCTCCTCAAACATGATTTCAATCATCATTCCAACACTTAACGAAGAAAGCGTTCTTGAGAAAACTCTGAAGGGATTGAAAGCGCAACTTACTATTCCCCATGAGATCATTATTACCGATGGCAAAAGCACCGACAAGACCATAGAAATAGCGAATAAGTATGCGGACAAAGTAGTCACCTATGAAGGCGTCACGCGCCAGACCATAGCCCAAGGCAGGAATGACGGCGCCAAACAAGCAAAAGGCGATCTTTTGATATTCCTCGATGCTGATTGCACTATCCCGAACCCAGATGTGACTCTGACGCGAGCCATCAAGCAATTTGAAGACCCAAAACTCGTAGCTCTAATCGCCTGGATCGAGGTTTCAAAAGAAAATAGGACCTTCGCGGATTGGCTAGTTTACACGGTCTTCAATTCATACTTGGTCCTCATGAACAATGTCTTGAATTTCGGCGTCTCTGGCGGTGAATTCCAGATGATGCGCGCGGCCGATTTCCGAACCGTAGGCGGATTTAACGAAAAGCTGGTTGCCGCAGAAGACGTGGAACTGCTTAGCCGCTTAAAAAAGCTTGGTCAGCTTCGGATCGATCCCAAGCTGCATGTTTACCACAGCGGCCGCCGTGCCCACAAAATAGGCTGGCCGCGCTTGCTTTCCCAATGGTTTCTGAATTCCTTTTTTATGATGTTCCGAGGACATGCTTTCCACAAAGAATGGAAAGTCATACGCTAATAGGGTCGCTCACCAATTCCATGAAAATCTCCGTCATCATTCCTGCTCATAATGAGGAAAAGAATATCGGCGACTCATTGAAAGCCATTTTGGCGCAAGACTACCCTGACTATGAAGTTATCGTCGTCGACAATAACAGCACAGACGGGACAGCTGAAATTGCGAGACCTTTCAATGTTAAAGTCGTCCACGAATCGAATAAGGGCACTATGTGGTCATGCGAACGAGGCAGGAAGGAAGCGGTCGGCGAACTGGTGGTGAGGATGGATGCGGACTGCCTGCCGGAAAAAGACTGGCTATCTATAGGCGCTTCATATTTCTCAAAGGAAACTGTGGTCGCGGCTAGCGGGCCCTATGATTATTATGACGCGGCATATGTTTTCCGATACGCATCTCTGCTTTTTCAAATCATCATATACGGAATAGTCAGCATCGTCATCCAAAAGCCTTTTCGCTACGGAGGCATAATGATCGGCGGCAACAGCTTTATCAGGACAAAGACGCTAGAAAGCATCGGAGGATTCAACACGGCGATTACCTTTTATGGAGATGATACGGAAATAGCAAAGCGTTTGGCGAAAAAAGGCTATGTTATCTTCACTCCGAATCTGACCCTCAAAACTTCCTGGCGAAGGTTCGAGCGCGAAGGCATCATCAAGCTGCAAATGAGGTATCTGTATCACTTCTTCAAACAGCTATTCAAGAAATGAGGACTGTTCATCAATTTCGCCAAAATTAAAGCCGCCCGATTGCTCGAGCGGCCGCGAAGTGAACTATTGATGTGCCAGGATGTAATAGGTGCGTGAGAAGAGCGCTATTGCTACACCAAGCACCGTTGTGACGGCGACAGGATCTTTGAAACTATTGATCCGCCACCATGAAAGGCTTTTTAGCCCCCACTTTGGAGCCAAAATGTTGTATAAGCTTAAGGCCATCTGATTGCCCAGAGCAATGTGTATGGTCAAAAGCGAAGATACGGCGATGAGCAAAGTTGGATTGATATTCTTCGTGTGAAAATAGAAGAACACAATGACCGTGAGCGAGATTGCCATGTATATGGCATGCATCCACCCCGCGATCGTCAATCCCCCATCTTCACATAGGCTATCAGTGCCTGTGCCTTTGGACCAGACCCAGTGCATCAGAGCATCGATCGACAAAACAATTACGACCGTAAGATAACGATCCGGAACGAACCACTGGCTTCCATATAGGTCGAGCACTATGACGGCAATGGGCGTGACAATGAACATGTCGCCCCAAGATGCGCCACAGTGAGCTATCCAAGGAAGTCCGACCAGATTGCGATGTGCGATCATCTGCTTTGGCGAAAACATCTTCTTCTGAAAGGTAAACAGGCCTTCCAGCAAGATAAGTTCTACCAACTGAAGCGCGAACATTGCGACGCACGTGGTGTGCATAATTTCTGCCTTTCTTTTTCAAAGTTTCTGCTTGAATTATACACCTTTTGAGCATATTTGTCAATGAGCTCGATTATTGCGTGGAGGTCGCATTCATCGTGCCGCCTGTTTGAGTGGTAAATTTGGATTGGCCAAGCGCTTTGATTATTGACTGCACATCTTTCCTAGCTGAAACCAAGTCTTTTTGAGCAGTTGCGATCTTGGAGCGGGCATCTTTGAGCGATGAAGTATTGGCCTGCATCACAGTCTGATCTCCTTGATCCGGCTTGAGGCTTGTAACTTCGGTAACGGCGGCTTGGGCTTGAGATGAAGCATCGTTGAGCTTGGCGGTGATGTCGGTCAATGCGGATTGGACGGCGGCATTCGCGCTAGCTGTCGGGTCAGTTGCCAATCTTGACTGGATCTTGCCATCAATGACAGTCAGCTGATCTACAATCGTCTTGATGCGGTCAGCGGCGGCAATGATGCGGACCTGCGGTTCAACCAGCATGTATACACGATAAGACTGGGTGATGGACTTTACATCCGTAGCCAAAGTCGTCGAGGATGTGTCGGAGCTGATGCTGGTCTTCAGGTTGGTAAGGCTGGATTCTAGGGACTGTATCTCGGTATTCAATGTTGCTTTGTCGGCGTCAGACACGTTCTTCATGGCTTGAACGCGGGTCAAAAGGTCATTCATGCTGGCAATGCGAGCATCGATCTCTTTTGCGCCGCGAGCCTGCCAGTTTGCGATGCGTTTTTGTATGTTGGCGGCAGCCGTAGTGGTGCGATTTGCGGCCGCATTGGCTCGAGCAGAACTGGTCGTACTGCCTTGGGCGAAAACCGGAGACACGACAGAGGACATTGCCGCAAAAGACAATGCGATGGCGATAATCTTGTTTTTTGTTGTCATTTGTTTTAATTAATTTTTAAAAGCTACGATTATAAGCCTGTTGTCGGCGATGCCGGCTGGCTATTGATGCTTTGGTCTGCACTGGCAGAATCGGTGTTCAAGCCGGTCATCTGCGTATCTACAGAAGACATATCGCTTTGGAGAGCAGCATCAGAATTGTCCGAGGTTGCAGTGGTCAATCCAGCTGCTTGTGCAGGATTGGTGTTGGACTGCGTATTTTGCGAAGTAACAGGGACAGTTGTATTCGTAGGCGCTGGCGATGTGCTCTGATAAGCAGGAGCAGATGAGCTTCCGCCCCAAACGAGCCATCCTATAACGATCAGGATAATGACTATGATTATCACAATCCATATTTTTGCTGTATTTGACATAATTTTTTATAAATAAATAATAATTCCCTTCTCGAGACTATCGCTCCCGATTATATCACAGGATTACGAAATTCAAGCAAAAAATGGTGCCATTCTAGCTATGTGCATATTTCGATATGTTGGCTACGATGCCAGCCGCCGCCAAGGTAATGATAAGCGCTGAACCGCCATGGCTCACGAAGAGAAGCGGTACGCCAGACAAGGGCACCAAGCCTAACATTGCGGCTATATTCAAGAAAGATTCGGTAACAATGAGTATGCAGAAACCGACTACGACAAAGCCGCTAAAGGTGTCAGGCGCTTTTCCGCTGATCCGAAACGAGCTCATAGCTAATAATAGATACAGCAAAATAAGCGACAAGCTGCCTACAAAGCCAAACTCTTCAGCTTCAACTGCGAAGATGGAGTCGTCGGTTGGCTGCGGCAAATAGCCGAACTTTTGGATGCTTTGGCCAAATCCTCTGCCAGTGGCTTGGCCAGAACCAATGGCAATGAGAGACTGATTGATCTGATAGCTAGCGCCTTGAGTATCGCTGGTCCGATTCAAAAATGTCTGTACCCTTCTCAAGGCATACGGCCTGAATGAGACCACAGTAGCAACCAGTACGCCTATTGATAATATAGCCAAAACTACGTGCTTGATAGGCAGACCTGCAACAATGAACATTATCAATCCTGTAAAAGCAATAATGACCAGGGTATCCGTGTCTCTTTGGACCAGAAGCAAAGCGCCGAGAATTGCCATGATGACCATATATGGAATTAGACCATACCTCATATGCCCTATCTTGTCTTTGGCATGCTGAATCCAAGCGGCCGCATATATGATGAAAGCGATCTTCAAAAGCTCTGAAGGCTGGAAGGTGAAGGAACCTATATTTAGCCATCGCGATGCGCCTCCATGAAATAGCGCAAGCTTTGGGATGAAAAGCAATAGGTTTACGCCAATGGCGAAGATTAGGATAAAGAATGCCAGTTTTTTCCAGTAAACATATTTGATCTTGGAGACGATGTAGAAAACTATTATGCCAAGAGCAAGGCTGATGCCTTGTTTGACTGCCACGGTGCCAAAATTCACGCCTCCTTGGGTTAAGAGTCCGAGCGATGCGGAGAGAAATATGACGAAACCAGCAAGCGTCAGTACGCTGACTACGAGTAAGAAGAATCGATCGATATGAAGAATTTTATTCGACATTTGATAACAAAAGTTTTTTAGGCTTTCCCTCCCTTGCCCTTCCGTAGCCTTGGCGGAGGATGGTCGCTCTACGGTCGAGCCACCGCAAATCATTGATTGTTTGATTGGTCATTATTCGTACCTTTGAATGTTTCAATATCTTTCCGAACTTGCTCTAATTCTGGCAATTCATCGATCTTGGAAATTCCCATATTAGCCAAAAGATCCAGCGTGGGCTTGTAAAGAAAGCTCCTTGCGTCTTTTGGATTATCGACCCTTTCTATAAGCCCTCGAATGAGAAGGGCTCTCAAAATGAACTGCGAATTGACGCCGCGGATATAATCGATATCAGCGCGAGAGATCGGCCCTTGGTAAAGGACTATCGAAAGTGTCTCCAAGCCGGCTTTGCCGAGGTCGCGGCTCAATTCATCCTTGGTCAATTGCTCGATGAGAGGTGAAAGCTCTTTGGCAGTGCCAAGCATGACCTCATCTTCATTTCTGACCAAGGTTAAACCCCTACCCTTCAAGGAATTTTCTAATTCTGCCAAGGCAGTTTTTACGATGTCTGCCTCCGAGTTCAATAAAGAGGCGAGCTTCTTGATCGGTACGGGTTCGGCTTTCCA